>JAAZGN010000031.1 GCA_012511185.1 Clostridiaceae bacterium | reverse complement strand
GTATACGACAAAGTATCGGCCGATATCCTGGCGGGCGACCAACTCTTTCGTGCCCGGGGTGAGACACTGCTCTTCCCGGGTTGGCTTGCCCTTTATGGTGTCCCGGGCGAAAGTCAGGAAGCGGATAAGCCAAATTCCACAGAAGACGACGAGCCGGACCTGGTTGATCTTCCTGATCTTGCCCCTGACGATCTTCTCCATCTGCACCGGATTGATCCGGAGCAGAAATTTACACAGCCTCCCGCCCGCTACACAGAGGCATCCCTGATTAAAGAGTTGGAAGAATTGGGGATCGGACGTCCTTCGACCTACGCGCCGACCATCTCGACTCTCTTCGACCGCCTCTACGTGGAGCGGGAAGGCAGAACGCTGAAGCCGACAGAGCTTGGCTCGACGGTGACGGAAATGCTGGAGGCGCATTTTCGAAAAATAGTTGACACCGATTTTACGGCGCATATGGAAGATGAGCTCGACCGGGTCGAATCGGGCGATCGTGACTGGGTAGAGGTCCTCAACGATTTTTACAGGCCTTTTCACGATGACGTAATCAAGGCAATGGCCACAGCGGAGAAGGTGGTTTTTGAGGATGTGCCGACAGGCAGGAAGTGCCCGGTTTGCGGGGAAGGTGACCTGGTCATCCGTGAGGGGCGGTACGGGAAATTCATCGCCTGTTCGCGCTATCCAGACTGTAAGCATACCGAGACAATTTCCGAGCCGACTTCTTCACACTGCCCCAAGTGCGGATCCCCTGTCCGGTCCAGGAAGATCCGGCGCGGCAACCTGCTCTACTTCTGCGATAAAACAAAGGATCCCGACTGCGATTTTGCCGGCTTCGATCTGCCTCTTGACGGGAAATCCTGCCCGACATGCGGCAGCTACATGGTGATGAAGCGCTTCCGCGGCCGGACCTACGAACGCTGTTCCAACAAAGCGTGCCTCTCGCAGAAGAAGCCAACCAAGAAGCATAAAGAATAATGAACCCCGTGCCCAAGTGCGTTACCATCGTCGGCGCCGGCCTGGCCGGTTCGGAGGCGGCATTGACAGCGGCCCGTTTTGGGGTGGCTGTCAAGCTGGTTGAGATGAAGCCGGGTGAGCAGACTCCCGCGCACAGCTCACCCTTGTTCGCTGAACTTGTATGCAGCAATTCGCTCAAGTCGGACCGTCCGGAAACAGCCCAAGGCCTGTTGAAAAGAGAACTGCGGGCACTCGGGTCAAGTCTCATCCGGATCGCGGACGAAACGTCAGTACCGGCGGGAGGGTCGCTCGCCGTCGACCGCGGCCGTTTCGCCTTGGCGGTGACGGAAGAAATCGAGGGTCATCCTTTTATCACTGTCATCGAAGAGCGGGTCGATTCACTGGATCTCCTGCTGGAAAAAGAAGACCTGGTCATTGTTTCAACGGGTCCCCTGACAGGTGGCGGCCTTTATGAATCCATCCAACAATTCACCGGAAGCGATGGGCTCCATTTTTTTGATGCTGTCGCCCCCATTGTCGACGCCCAATCCATTGACCACAGCCGGGCCTTTTTCGCTTCCCGCTATGGCAAGGGAGGATCCGATTATTTAAACTGTCCCTTGTCAAGAGAGGAATACAAGGGCTTTCGTGAGGCACTGACAGGTGCGGAGAAAGCGGTTTTACATGATTTTGACAAGGTGTATTTCAAGGATTGCCTGCCGATTGAGACACTTGCCGAGAGGGGAGAGGACACCATGCGGTACGGACCCTTGCGGCCGGTCGGTCTGACTGATCCTGTCACGGGCGGACGCCCTTACGCTTGTCTGCAACTTCGTAAAGAAGCCAGGTCAGGCACGATGTGGTCACTGGTCGGTTGCCAGACACGGTTGACCTTTGCCGAACAGCGTCGCGTTTTTGGACTGATCCCGGCCTTGCGTCAGGCCGAATTCCTCAGGTATGGGGTCATGCACCGCAACTCTTTCCTCAACGGTCCCCGGGTTCTGGGTAAGGGCTTTCAAAGCCGGGCGGTGGAAAAGCTCTTTTTCGCAGGCCAGCTGACCGGCCTGGAAGGCTATGTCGAGGCGATCGCGTCAGGCTTGGTCGCAGGTTTGCAGGCAGCAGCCATGATCATGGGCGCGGGCATTCGTGAAAGGACAGCGCTCATCCCTCCCAAAAATACCATGATGGGGGCGCTGGCCTCATGGGTGACGGAAGCCGACCCCGCCTCTTTTCAGCCCATGAACGCCAACTTTGGTTTGCTCCCGCTGGCTGGGAGGCGAATCAGGAGAAAAGACCGGGCCAAGGTACGTATGGACGCTTCAGATGCCGGAATTGCCCAGGTCCTCAAGGAGATGAAAAAACTCCTGGGCGAAGGACAAGACAGCTATGGCTCATGACAGTTCAGACAAGGACCTGTTGACGGCGTCCTACCTTTACCCCCTGCCCAAGCAGCTGATCGCCCACCATCCGGCCGGCCGGCGCGATCAGTCACGGCTTCTCGTCATGCCGGGGGACGGCCCGCTTGAGCATCGGGTATTCTCCGATCTGCCCCGCTACCTGCGGGCTGGCGACTGTCTGGTCATTAATGATACCCGTGTCATTCCCGCCAGGTTGTTCGGCAAGGAGGCCCGTTCGGATGCCAAGGTTGAGTTTCTATTACTGGCGCCCTTGGGCGGCGGCCGCTGGCGCACCCTGGTCAAGCCGGGGAAGAGGGCTAGGCCGGGCGACCGGATTCGCTTCGATGGCGGGAAACTTGAAGCTTCCATCGAGGCGGTGGAAGCGGATGGTGCGCGCATTGCGGCCTTTGATTTCCAGGGCGATTTCATGGCTTTGCTGGAGAGGATTGGCGAGATGCCCCTGCCCCCCTACATCCAAGAAAAACTTGACGACCCGCCGCGGTATCAGACTGTTTACGCAAGAGCGCCCGGCTCAGCCGCCGCACCGACTGCCGGTTTACATTTTACGCAGGCTATGCTGGAGGCCATTGAGGCCATGGGTGTGTCCATTGCCCGGCTGACCCTGCATGTGGGGGTCGGGACTTTCCGGCCCGTCAAGGAAGCGGTGATCACCGATCATCGGATGCACTGTGAACCCTTCAGCCTGGATGCGGAGGCAATTGCCAGAATTGAGAGAGCAAAATCGTGCGGAGGCCGCGTCATTGCGGTCGGAACAACCAGTTGCCGTGTCCTTGAAAGTGCGGCTCTTGACGCTGGCGGTAAGCGGCTTCAGCCTTGCTCGGGGGAGACAGACTTGTTTATTTACCCGGGATTCCAGTTCAAGTTGGTTGACGCCTTGGTCACCAACTTTCACCTGCCGGGATCGACCCTGCTCATGCTTGTAGCCGCCCTGGCGGGACGCGAGAAAATAATGGAGGCTTACCGCACGGCAGTAGAGGAGCAGTATCGCTTCTTCAGTTTTGGTGATGCCATGCTCCTGCTACCCCAAGGGGTATGAATGGATTGAGAGAAAGGGAAGGGAAGAACGGTTTGCACGCAGTTACTTATCAGCTCAAGCACCAATGCGCCCAAAGCGGCGCGCGCTACGGAGTGATTACTACGCCTCACGGATCTTTTGAGACCCCTGTTTTCATGCCGGTGGGGACCCGGGCTACGGTGAAAACCATGACGCCGGACGAACTGAAATCC
>JAAZGN010000030.1 GCA_012511185.1 Clostridiaceae bacterium | reverse complement strand
ACCATACAGGGGGCAAAGTGGAGGACTGAGTTGAACTCCTTGTGCCGGATCCGGCTTGCCAGATAACGGGCAAGAAGCCAGATCGCGGCCACAAAAAAGGCGAGTAACCCGATCAAAATTGTCAATCGCCAACCAACAAAGGTTCCGATGGCCATGAGAAGGAAGATGTCACCCTGGCCAAGGGCTTCCTTTCGCATGATGAGCCGTGCCAGAAGGTAGATGCCGCCATAAAACGAAAGGCCGGCTAAAGCTCCCCACAATAAGTCCATCAGGGATTTTCCGGGAATCAGCGGGGTGAAGGCAAGGCTCACACCGGTCATAATCAGCCAAAGAATGTCATAGACATTGCCTTCCCGAAAATCGATGGCGGCCAGGACTAGCATGAGCGACCACATAATAAAATGGTAGGCCGCCTGAAAAGAAAGACCCCAAAGGACGACCGCCAGGACGAGCATCCCCCCAGTTGCCAGCTCAAGGAGGGGGTAGAAAAATGAATAGCCTTTTTGGCAGTAACGGCAACGCCCCCTCCAAACCAGATAGCTGACCAGGGGGATCAAATCCCAGAACCTCAAAACAGCGCCACAGTGTGAGCACTGAGATCTGCTGCTGACGAAATCCAGGCCCGCGGGAATGCGGACGATGAGGACACCGTAGAAACTGCCCAAAACGGAGCCTAAGATAAATGCAAAGACATAGACCATTTATTTTACAAATAAGGGCAGAATTTCCAAAAAGAGAGGCGCATCTGTTGCGATTTCTTCAGCGATATCCCTCGTAATAATAGTGCCTTCCTGCAGAGTTCTCTGTTCCCCGCCATTATCGATGACCATTGTCCTTTCAAGGCTTTTATTGACCAAAGAATCAATTTGATCCTGCAACTCGGAAGGCACAGGAAATTCGGGCATGCCCAGAACTGGTTCCTCCAACTCCTGGAACCCGTCGTCCCTGACTGTCCGGTCATCCCCGGACGTGGCCGGAACCGATTCTAAGGCCAAAGACTCAATTCCTGTTTCATCCGGCATTTCCTCCGGATCGGGCAAAAGACCCGCAACAGGCGGCGGGGTAACAGGCACAGCAACAGCTGCAGCAGAAATAAGCGGGACTTCACTGACAGTCGAAACGGCCGGAACCGGCAGGGATTCGCCCTGCCTGTGCAGGTTTGTCAGCGTATCCTGGGCAAGAATGACGTAGTCACGGCCAATCGTTCGAACCTGCTCAGGACTTAATATGACCTCTGTTTTTTCGTCGACTGCCAGTAATCTGACCTCACTGACTTCCATCAATTCCAGGTCGATGGTGCAATTGATCAGCTTGCCGGCCGGATCGCCTGACAGGGTGATCGCAGGACGGCCGATAATCGAACTGTATCCGTCTTCCTCCTGCGAAACAACGGGTGCTTTTTCATCCAAGTCGATGATGGCAGCGGCAGACCCCACACTCAGGATGTGACCAGGCTCGATCAAGACCACAAGATCATTGCCCCGCTCAATCAGCAGTCCCCTGATGGCCTTGTCATAAGTGACCGAAAAGGTTCTCACCTCGCCGACCTTGGAGCCGGTCGAAACATCAACAGCCGGCAGGCCGTGTATCTCAGCGTATTTGACGAGCATTGCCTTACTTTCCCTTCACTATGTCAACCGCGTAGCCGGATCAACATAGACCCGTCCATCTTCATAGGACAGGTCCTTGCTGACATGTATGGAAACAGCAGTCCCATTTGCGAGCGTGGTCACGTTCCATATTGCACCCTTTTCCGGGTCGCTTGAAAAATCAACCAGTTGGCCAATCCGCAGATTGGCCGCGTAAAGATCCAGTCCGATAATCGATATGGAATCAGAAAACAGCATCTCGAAGAGCTCCCTGTTCGTGATCTTGCGTAACTGGGTCTGATTTGTAATCATCAGGGCGTAATCTCCTTTTCCGGCCAGGTCCTCAAAGCGGAGGATGTTGACCTCAAAGTCACCCTCAGGTATAGTGCCGGTTCTCTCGATCAAGAGGAAGTTTACCCGATGCTGGGCGAAGTCTACCAGCAACGACTTCACTTCCCCGATCTTGATACTGCCTTTCAATGCATATAAGGGCTTATTGATAATATCTTTCGCGTTCACTGGTACCCCCCCATTGACCTACTAATGGCACGGGCTTTCGCCCTTGATTGTTGTTAATCTGAGTCGTCTTCCCCCGGCTCAAAGGTTTCTTCCGGCACTGGTTCGGGTTCCTGCGGTTCGACATACCGGTCGGGATAATTAAAAGGATCTGCCTTTTTGTGCCTGTTATCAAGGTTGTCTTCCAGCAGGTCTGGCGCAGGTGTCGGGTAGTAGGTTTCCACCATTTCGAGGGCAGGAAGGAAAATCCGGATGGTTCCATCCACACCTTCGCCCGAACCTGACAGCGTCAGGTTTTCGATGCCGATCCGCTTGGCGTGTTGGCTGATCAGGCGGATAAAGTCCATCATGGCGGGATATTCCGACCGAAAGCGGATGGAGACGGAAATCATTTTAAGAGGAGGTACCGTCCAGCCATCGATCGGGCCGGGACCCTCCATTGGACTGCCGGAGGGCTTCTCGCCGGAGTCCTTGTCCGGCGTCTGCTCCTGGGTCTTTTCATTTCCGGCCCCGGTCAGGCCCGCTGCCAGGCCTTCCGACTCATCAGCAGGAGGCTGTGTTTGCCCCAGTCCCGCCTCTGCCTGTTTTTGCTTAATAGTTCTCCAGGCTGCTACTTAGCTGGCTGGTGCCGCTCTCGTCCAATGACAGCTCGTAGGCGTCAATCCCGGAGTCCTTTACAAGCTCCCTGACCAGGAGCAGGACATCTTCCTGTTCCAGCCTCGTGCCGAAGTAATCCTGAAGATTGGCTGCCAGGTAGGCTTCCAGAACCCCGGTTTCTTCCTGAAGTTCGGATAGCCGGGCTGCCGCTTTTTCCCTGGAAGTCAATTGTGACCGCAAAACGGACAGCCTGCCTTCCTGATCTTCAATCTTTTCCTTGAAGCGGGGAAGGACCAGAAGCATATAGACAAAGAGAATGATGGCGACAAGGCTTCCAACAATGAGGATTCTCTCACGTTTCGACAATGAAATTTTCATCCTGTTCACCTACCGCCCGGTCTCATCCGCGTATTCCACGGGGATGAATTCAATCTGGAAAACATGTGTGCCGTCGTCAGCCGCCGAAGCCCGGGAGATCATACTGACATTGAAGTCCTTGTATTCTTCCGAGTCCCGCAGATTGTAGACCAGCTGAGCCACATTGGCCAATGCATCACTCTCTACCAAGCCTCTGAGACTGAGCTGGCGGCCGGTGTAGTTCAGGCTCTCCAGGTAACTATCGTCCACCAGGCGGTCCATGATGGTCTCCAGCTTGTCGTAGTCAAAGACCGTGTCATAATCGACGACCGCCTTCATGGCCCCGACCGTGAAACCGTCAAAACGCAGGCCGGCCAGTTTAGCTTCTGCAGTATCGACTTCTTGAGCGAATTCCATCAGCTGCGGGTCGTTAAGCCGGGCCTCCAGACTGGCCACCTCGCCCTTGAGGGCGTTCAGGCTGATGACCATCTTCAAAACGTTGATGGCGACAAGGCCAAGGACGACCAGAACAACCATAAAACCCAGGAGGCGCGGCCAATTGGCTTTGCCTTTGCCCTTATGGTAGGGCTGGAAATAATTGAAATCGTGCATGGCCACCCCCTATTTGGATATGGGCCCGATCAGGTTGACGAAGCGATACAGTTCGGAGCCCAGCCGGTCAGACCGTGTCGATGCGTTCCACGAGCTGATGGATTCGATCACTTGGATATCGGACCGGATGCGATGCCGCAGCATGTCGGCTGTCCCCGGATAGTCAAAGCCGTCCCCATAAGCCAGAATCTGGTCGATCCGATCCTGGCGGCCGCCGAACATGAACAGAACCCGGTGGATGCCGTCGATCCAGTTGATGAGCTCAACCTGATAGCTTAGCATGATGGCCGCGACATCTTCCTTTCCGGCCGGCGTGGAATCGTCAGCTGATGAAAACCGGGGAACACCGGGACGATCTTCGCCCAGCTGATCGAGAGAATGGGACAAGATAAGATGCTCGATCTCATCCGCGCGAAGATGGTAACGGTCCGCAAGGATGTCGAAGATGCCCAGGATCCCCTGAGTCGCGATATGGTTATAGCGGAAATAGCCGTCCTCGTAGATGTTGACCTCCACCTGCTCCTGGCCCATTTCGATGAAACAAACGGTCTGGCAATCGCCAAGATTAATCTCGTCGTTGATGGTCACGCCCTCAAGGAGCAGGCTTTGCAGGACATTGGT
>JAAZGN010000029.1 GCA_012511185.1 Clostridiaceae bacterium | reverse complement strand
TGGGGTCCGCGGGGACCGGCTGTCATGGTGTCCTGGTTGTTGATGACGGGCGCGCCGCTCTCTCTGGTGATGCCGGGATGGGGACCCTTGACATCGTTGCGGCTTGGCGACAACTCGCCGAGATCGTTTTTCATCATGGGATCTTTCATGTTCATGGTTTCCTTTCTCTTTGGTGAATTTCAAGAATTAGAATCGTTCTAAAAGTAGCTACATGATAGACATAAAAGGGGGAGAACTGTCTCTTCTGTACCCAAGGTGACAGGCAAGACCGCTTGGGGCCGAAAAGCGCTCAGTACTTCTTCTTCATCTCGGTCCAGTCGATGGACTGGAAGTCGCGCTGTTGGGTGGCAAAGGTCGTTTGGCTGTCGGTGGCGCTGGCAAAGGCCGCCTCGTTGATGACCGAGTATTCCACCTCCGTGCCGTCCGGCCGGATGTAGGTGTCAACACTCCGGACCGCCTCGCTGTACTTGTCGAAGATGCGGTCATGGGCCGAGATTTGGGTGGCGGATGACTGGCGCATGGCACGGTGCTGCTGGCCGGATCTGGCAAACCAGGCCCGGTTGTAGGCGTCAAAGCTGGCCTGCTGCTCCTGCATCATATTCATATGGGCCTTGAACCAATCGGACTGCTGCTGTTGGAGCTGGCCTGTGATGCGGCTTCGCTCCATCTCCATCCGCGTCGCGATCTGGGGGCTGGACTGCATGGTGGAGCCGAACATAACAAAGTCGCCGTAAAATTGGTCGAAGAGATGGCGGCTGCTCTTCAGGATGAGCACATATGGTGTTTCCCAGATGATGTAGGTCATGGCAGAGGCAAAAAGAAGGCCGCCCGCTCCTCCGCTTAACTGGGTGCCGTCGATCAGGACGGCCACAGCCATACGCCAATCCCTACCCTCATGGCTGTAGTCGTAAATCCGGGTCCCGCCGTCAAAAAAGGAGGCATCGACCCTGGACCACATGCCAAAGGGCGTGTTGGCCGCCAGCTGCTGCCGCGTTATTGCCGCTGTTTCATTGGCCTTCAATGCGTAATCGATGAGTGGTTCCTTGGGCAGGGGGCGGGTGTCATAAAGCAGGACATTTTGAAATGAGCCTGCCATAGCAAAGAAGATGGCGTCGGCGTATTGCTGGGGGCTTAGCATCCGCTTCATGGGCATCATGTCGGTGCGGGCGAACTGGCCGTCGACATGGCGCATCATGCCGCTTCGGATGTCCTTGAAGGCGGAGCCGGAAGCGTATTCGATGAAGGCTTCCTGACCGGGTGATTGGGCTGTCACGGCGAGGGTCAAGGGCCAGTTGGCGCTTTGCATGGAAGGATAGATGACCCCCTCAGCTGTCCAGTTCTTGGGAAGGAGCACGTAACAGAGCTCCTCTCCTGTTTGACGGTCATGGACCGTCAGCCGTCCGTCCGGCCTGCGGTTGGGATCATAGTTTGAAAAAGAGACTCGGATTTTGCTTTTGCAATAGGGGCAGGTGTAGAAGCCAGCTGAGCCGACCCCTTCCAGGGGGCCTCCGCACTGCGGGCAAGAAACTGTCTCAAACTGCATGCCGATTCTCCTTGACGCCATTATAAGCGAGAAAAGCACGCTCTTGCATGGCATGCCTCTTTGATCTAGATTGAGGACAGTTGAGGGCCGGTCCTGTCCCGGACGGCCGGAGGATCCTGTCATGATCATTTTCCTTGAAGATAAAACAATAAAAGAGAAGCCTGGCCGCCTGCCGGGCGGCAAGGCTGTCCTTATGGCAGCCCCCCTTGAAGCTGAGGCAGCAGTCGAACTGGCGGGGATTTCCGTAGCTGCGGGTTATTCGGAGGCCGAAGACCACGCCATCCGATTCGAATCGCGCGGCCTTTACGACTATCTGTCCATCCATATCCCTGATCCCGACTCTCCCGATCGGGATCCGGAAGCCATGGAGTGTTATTTAAGCCATGAGATTCTCGTAGTGATCGGGGAGGGGAATGTCTTCGGCAAGCTGGGCCGCAACATTGAGGCAAGGTCCGACCGGGCTCCGGTTCAGGCGCTGGCGCTTTTGTTTAATTTGCTCCTGGCGGAAGAAACGGTTCCTTTGGAGTCGGTGGACGATCATATCGACCGATTGGAGGAAGAGGCCTTAAAGCGAAAAGCGGAAGATCATGCCTCGGAGATCGTCGCCCTGCGCAAACAACTGGCGGCCGTCAAACACTATTTCGACTCGCTTTACGATCTTCTTGAAGAACTGGAAGAGAACAGGAACGAATTTTTCACCAGAAGCCAGCTATCGGTCTTTCGCGCCCATAAAAACAAGGTCAACCGCCTGGTCAACCGGACACTCAACTTGCGCGAACGTCTGACCCAGGTCCGTGAGGCTTTTCAGAACCAGCTGGATATCAGCCTCAATGAGACCATGCGGTTTTTTACCGTCATTACGGCCATTTTTCTGCCGCTCACCCTGATCGTTGGCTGGTACGGCATGAATCTTCGGATGCCGGAACTGGAGTCCACCATCACTTATCCGGTTATCATCGGGGTCAGCCTGGCCTTCATCGTGGTCAGCCTGATCTTTTGCAAGAAGAAGGGATGGTTCTAAACCTTCCTGGATTTATTGACCAGAAAGACAATAAGCTGGACCAGAAGTCCTGCGGCCAGGCCGATAGCCAGGAAGACGAAAAAGGATAGAAGGCCGATCAGATCCTCCCAGCCCGCCACCCCTTTCCAGAATGTGGATAGCATGAAGGCCGATCCCACCAAGAGGCCGGCCGTGAACAAGCCGGCGGCATAAAACATCCTGAAGAGCATAAAGATAAAGGAAAACACGCCGATCGCCAGGCTCAATACAGCCATGGCCAGGTAATTGGTGAGAAGCAGGGGTGTTTTCAAAAAGATCCCCACGCCTACATAAAATACAGCAAAATTGAAGAGGGCTGTAAGAAGGCCGACCAGGATTGCCGCCCTGATATTTATTTTTTTCGTGACCATATCGGTCACCCCCTTGTCCATAGCCCGGTTTTCCCCGTCTTTGGATACCGGTTTCATCAATATTATGGTCGCAGAAAGGCATGATGGTGGTACCGGAGGGGACCGATCCATCTGTCATCCCTCACATTGAAAGTATTTACATCGTATCAACGACCATTAAAGGATCCTGGCAATTGAAACTATGCGTTCAAGCGAATATAATTTACTTGTCGCTTTTCGGCGAAAGGGCGGTTTGAATGGAATACATATCAACAGCGGAAGCGGCTGAGAAGTGGGGTGTTTCGCTCCGGTGGGTCCAGCGGCTGCTGGCCGATGGCCGGATTCCTCACGCCAAAAAGTACGGAAAATCGTGGATGATTCCGTATGATGCGGAAAAGCCCGCTGACCCGCGCCGGGAGAAGAAGCCCTCCCGGAACATGCCAGCTTCCGATCTTTCCCATATTCTCGCGGCCACCTCCCTGCCTCTGCCTGCCCATAATCCCGATGCCATTCTGGACTACGCGGGCGAGAGGAGGGCGCGGCGTCAGTATGAAGCGGAGCTCGCCTATCTGCGGGGTGACTTTGCGCAAACCATGCGCTGTTTTCACGAAACCAAAGGGGACGCCGCGGCAAGACTGCGCATCTGTATTTCTGCCATTGCAGCTGCCATCAGTCTGGGGGATTATCCAGCCTACACGGAGAGCGAGACTCATTTGGAGCAATGCTTGAAAAATAATCCGGGCGGCGACGTTTCCGCCTTTGCGGAGATGGCGCTTGCTACCGCCACCGTCAGCGTGATCGCCCCGAATATGGCTCCTAAATGGCTCCAGGAGGGGGATATGAGCGCCCTTTCGCCAGAGCTCCGTCCCTTTGCCCTCTACCTGCGGGCTAAATACTTTCAATGCATGAACCAGGTTGATTCCATGTTCGCCGTATCACAGGCCGCCCTGTCCCTCAGCGAGCCGGAGCGCGGGATCAGCCAGACCGGGCTCTATCTGCGGCTGTGCTGCGCCATGGCCTGCCACGCACTTGAG
>JAAZGN010000228.1 GCA_012511185.1 Clostridiaceae bacterium | reverse complement strand
AGGGGCTCGCTCTTGCTTTTGGCGATCACCTCCTCGGTGACAATCCCGATGAAGAGTATCCTGATGCCATCTACTTCCATGATGTGATAGGGTTTGAAGAGGTTGGCGCCCGTCGGTTTGATGTAGAGATTGGCGTTGACGATGGGGAAGTTGGCGCAACGCTCAAGGAACATGAGATGGGAAAAGCCGTAGTCGGTCTCATGGTTGCCCAGGGTTACCACATCGGGCTCCAGCATATTCATGACCAAAATGGTGGAGATCCCCCTGTACTCCTGATCGATGATGGAGCCCTGGAGCATATCACCCGAGATGACATAGAGCACCGGGTCAGGCTCCTCCTCCCTTACCTTATGCACATAACCCGAGAGCCGGCTCATGCCGCCGACCATCTTGTCACGGGTTTCCCTGGCAAAAAAGTCGCCGTGCATATCGTTGGAATGGAGCAATACCAGCCGACGCAGATCCATCTTTCACCTCCCGGCCGGGCCGAAATCTCTTCGGATACCGACCACGTCATTTATCTCTCAAAATATAACACAGGAACCGGGGTCCGGAGGCTTCCCTCTGAACGCTTCCCGATTGGATAAAAACTAATCGATAAATTTTGACTGAATGGATTGACAATCCAAACCCGTTATTTATAATGGTTACGTGACAAAACAATGTCACAATTTTTGAGGAGGAATTCATATGAAAAAAATACTTATTTTTGCCCTTGTCGCCGTTATGGCATTCGGGCTGGTTGCCTGCGGCAAGAAGGAGGCCGAGTCTGTCAAAACAGGCTTCGGTGTCAGCTTCAGCAACTACAATTCAAAAGACTTTGAAGATGGTGCGAATGGCAAGGTCGACGCACAGGCTTACGCCGCCGGTGTCACGGTCGACAAGGACGGCAAGGTAGTCAAGTGCTCCATCGACGCCATGCAGTCCGTTTTCAACTTCAACGAAGAAGAGATCCTGACCGGGCCCGAAACCGTTTTCAAAACCAAGAATGAGCTCGGTGACGATTACGGCATGAGAAAAGCATCCCCGATCGGCAAAGAGTGGAATGAACAGGCCGCCGCCTTCGCGGAATACTGTATCGGCAAGACAGCGGCTGAGATCGAAAATATCGCCGTTTCAGATGATGGCAAGGCAACCGACGCGGACCTGGCCTCTTCCGTCTCCGTTCCGGTGAAAGGCTACCAGACCCCTGTTCTCCTGGCCATCGCCAATGCCGTTGATCTGGGCGCCAAAGCCACTGATACGCTGGGCCTCGGCATGGTGGGAACCGGCGAGCAGACCGTGGTCAAAGGCGATGAAGACTCACCGGCGACGGCTGTTGCCTACAACTTCTACGGTGTCCTGACCTTTGACGCAGATGCTAAGATCACCTCCTGCATTCTCGATGCCTCCCAGGGCAAATTCAAGGTCGAGGACGGCAAGATCACAACCGACCTGACGGCCGAAATCAAGACCAAGAACGCACTCGGTGATGACTACGACATGAGAAAAGCATCCCCGATCGGGAAGGAATGGAACGAGCAGGCTGATGCTTTCGCCAAGTACGTGGTGGGCAAAACGGCCAACGAAGTCGGCGGCATGGATCTCAAGGACGGCGCGCCCGACGTGGCGGATCTGGCCTCCACCTGCACCATGCACGTGGTCGACCTGATCGGTGTTGTCAACAAGGCTGCCGCGTCAGCAAAATAATCAACCAGGTCGAAAAGACATATCCAAGCAGGCTGTTTCACCCGTGAGACAGCCTGTTTCCTTGTCAAAGACCTGCCGGAGCCAACCATGAAACGAAAAATCCTTCTGCTGTCCACTCTCCTGCTTGCCTTGCTGCTGGCAACTGCCTGTGCCGTTACGGGAAAGCTGGACGAGGGTCCACGCAAATTCGAAGCCGAGTTCATCGGCCTCTTTGACACACTGACCCGGGTCATGGGCTACGCCGAAAGCGAAGAAGAATTTGCCGCGGTTGTACAAGAGCTCAAAGATGACCTGGAAGTCTACCACCAGCTCTATGATATCTACACCGCCTATCCGGATCTTGTCAACATTAAAACCATTAATGAACAGGCCGGCCAGGGTCCGGTCGTTGTGGATCAGAAGATTATCGACCTCCTCCTCTTCTCAAAAGACGCTTACAGGCTGACACAGGGCCGGGTCAACATCGCCTTGGGCGCTGTGACGAAAATCTGGCACCGCTACCGCAGTGAGGGGGTGGATGATCCTGAAGCGGCCCGGCTGCCGAAAATGGCGCTCCTCGAGGAAGCGGCGCTTCACACAGGCATGGATGATCTGCTAATTGACCCCGTCAAGGGGACCGTTGAGCTGAAAGATCCTCAGATGAGCCTGGATGTCGGCGCCATCGCAAAAGGATACGCGGTGGAGCAGGCCGCGCGGGCGGCTGAGGAGCGGGGTGTCAAGCATCTTCTCATTTCTGTCGGCGGCAACGTCCGCGCCATCGGCGCCCGCAATGACCAGGGCGAACCCTGGCGTGTCGGTATCGAAAACCCTGACTACACCACTGATGACTACCTGGCCATCGTCAAGGCTGACGCCATATCGGTGGTGACAAGCGGCGTCTACGAACGCTTCTATGTCGTCGAGGGACAATCCTACCACCACATCATTGACCCCGACACCCTTTTCCCTGAAAACAGGTACTTGTCCGTCTCCATCGTCACGCCCGACTCGGGACTTGCCGATGCCCTGTCGACAGCGCTTTTTAATCTGGACCTGGAAGATGGGAAAAAACTGATCAAGAGCATGGAAGAGACCGAAGCGCTCTGGTGCATGCCGGACGGCAGCCTGGTCGAAAGCGACGGATTCGCCGCCTTGACAAGCGCATAGGCTGGGCT
>JAAZGN010000227.1 GCA_012511185.1 Clostridiaceae bacterium | reverse complement strand
CCTGGCCAATGCTCCGACACTCCTCAAGCTATTCTCTTTTAACAGCTCGCGGGACTGATTTTTTCTTGGCACAAAGTCATTATGGCTCACGATCAAAATCCGATGAAAAGCCTCGGATCGCGATGCCCTCGGCAAGCAGGCTTTCCAGGTATTGGCGATGGTCATCCGTGACCGGCTCGCCCGGCCAGACGATGGGCATGCCCGGCGGGTAAGGGGCGATCGCCTCCCCCGCCACAGACGGTCCCGCCAGCCGTCCAAAAAGTGCCTGCCTGGGGCTTTGTTCGAAGCTGCTCTTTGCAGAAAGCAGTGCATCCCGCTGCCCTGACAGGCTGTTCATCTTCCCGGCGTGATCTGCCAGTCTTGTCGGGTCGGTCTCCACCGGTAAAGAATTCAGCGCCTGAAAAAGGCGCTCATAGTCATCCTCACTCTGGTCAAAGCCCGGGATGAAAACGGCCCGGGTCAAATCGGCCAGTTCAGCGTCAATGCCCGCGGCATGCAGGTGTCCCTGGAATTGGATGCGGTCGCAACCTGTACCGGAATAGTCGACGACAAGCCGTGACCGGTCTGCCCCTGCCGGCAAAACCCGCTGATAGCAGGCGGGAAGCCTTTCGCAAAGCTTCTCGTTCAAACCGATCAGGCGTTCAATGGCTGCATGGCCTCTTTGGGCGGCCACCGCGCGTGCGATGTCCATGGAGGCGGCGATCAGAAAAGAAGGGCTGGATGTCTGGAAAACCTTGACCAGGCCTGCCAGGCGGCCGGCATCCACCCGGCCGCTTCGGAGGGCTTCTTCCGACACATGCAGGAAGGAAGCGGGGGTCAGGGCAGGCAGGGTCTTGTGGGCGCTCTGGCAGGTCATGTCCGCGCCCTGGGAAAGAGCCGTCGCAGGTAAAAGATCCGGGGCTGCCGCAAAGTGGGCGCCGTGGGCTTCGTCGATGAGCAGGGCCATCCCCGCAGCCTTTGCCTCTTCAGCGACCGCCGAAACATCCATGGTGCGTCCGTAATAGTCGGGGCAGGTCAGGTAGCAGGCCCTGGCATCGGGATTCTTACGGATCGATGAGATAAAAGAGCCGGTGTCGGGCTGGCCATCGGGAAAATCCTTACCGTCAGGGGGCGAAATGAAAAGAGGCTCCAGGCCAAGGATGGCGGCAGCGTGAACGGCCGCGATGTGGACAGCCCGTGGCATGATGACCCGGTCGCCCTCGCGGAGTACCGTTGCCATCATGATGAAGAGGGAGGTGGTGGTGCCGGAAGTAATGAACCAGCTTTCAGCTGCGCCGAAAAAGGAGGATGCCAGACGGTAAGCCTCCAGGACGTGAGCGGAAGGCGCGGCCAGATCGCCCGATGCTTCCAGTTCCGTGGTATCAAGGGAACTGATTGGAAGAGCCGGCAGCTTCACAAAGAGCCGGCCCTGACGGTGACCGGGCATATGAAAAGAAACACGGTTCCCCATGGCACCCAGTGCGTCCACCAGAGGGGTCAGCGCCTGATCCTTGTTCTTCTCCGCGCTCATCGGCTTCGCACCCGCTGCCTTTATTTATAAATCGAGTTTCTGATTCCGGATGCTGTCCAGGTCGATCTGAATATCCTTCTCTATGCGGATGATGTCACGGGTGACATCGGCAGCAGTCTCCTCGCCCCGGAACTGCTGTCTTTCCTGTCTTGATTGCTTTTTGGACCCGCGTCTGCTTCTGCCGGACCTCTTTTTTCTTTCCTGGGAATCAGGTCTTGGAGGCTGCGGCTGGGCGGTGGCTTCCGTTTTTCTTTCACCCCCTGCTTCGGCAGGCCGCTTTGTTTTTTGCTGTTTTTGCCTGTCCCCTTCCCTGCCGCTTCTTTGCTGGCCCGGAGAAGACCGCTGGGAAGACCCGCCGCGCGGTTTTCCCTGCTGGTTCTGCTTAGGCTTGGATGAAGGCCCGGATGGCCCCTGTCTGGGTTTACCCGGCCGGGGCCCCTCTTTTTTTTGTGGTTCGCTTTTTGGCTTGATTTCTCTTCGGCGGACATCGCCACGCCCGCGGCTATCTTCAGACATCAGTCAACACGCTCCTTTTATCCACTCATTCTCCGGCGCAACCGGATCCGCGACGATACAACTGTCTTCCGGTTTATTGTAGCATGCGGCGGGCCGGCTTTCGGGAGCCTTGTATCATTGACTGATGCTGTTGAACTGATCCGCCAGCTCCAGGAAGGGGCAGTCATCCAGCAGGAAGGGGCAGGCCGCCCGGCCGTCCGGCAACCCGGTTGAAGAGGGGCCGCGGGGGGCTTCTTCCTCCTTGTCTTCCTGTCTGCTATCTATTTTCAAAGCGGCCTGATACAAGGTTCCTGCGGCTGCCGGACGTCGCAGGCCCGGGTCTTCGGACAGGCAGGCGCGCAACCTTTGCGCAAAAGCCCTGTCCAGCTGATTCAGTATTTTCTTCATAACCCGGCCTTCAAGTTCCGCAGCCATTCTTCCCGCGTAAGCGGCCAGTATCGACATGGCCAGACTGTAGAGATCCGCTTCCGGACACAGACGGCCAAAGTAGATCTCCGGTGCCGCGTAGCCTGCTGTCATGATCCGGGCGGTGCCGGGCAGGTCCGCCTTGCCGTCCAGAAAACGTGAGGAGGCAAAGTCGATGGGGCAGGCGCGCCCTTGACTGGTAATGACAATATTTTCCGGTGAAAGATCCAAATGGGCAAAGGGAAGCCCGGCGAAGAGGCTGATCAGGGCAAGTGAATCCAGGATCTGGTCGAACCAGCGCTGGAGATTGGCGGGCGTGAGATCCGCTCCCGGCAGCTGCCTCAGGGTTTCACCCTCCAGGTATTCGAAAAGGTAGTAATCAGTGGCGGAGGGGACAGCCCCGAAATGGCGGGGCAGGCCCGGTGACCTGATTCGCGAGAGTAACTCCGCGACCCGGCTGTCGGCCCAGCCTGCCACCGGCTTTTGGATTGTCTTTTTTCCGTCTTCCACGGCGCCTCCCCCTCAAGCGGATCTTATGCCCCAGTGTCAGTGTTTCCGAAAAAAAAGACCGGCAGAGTTCCGGTCTTTTTCCGTCGGGATAATCCAATTTGCCGCTTTGCGGCCATCCGTCAAGCGTTGGAAACTTTCTTGCCTTCCGCCTGCTTTTTTCGCTTCAGGCGCGGTTTTTCATCGCCCCTGACACTGGCAACCGTGATGACAACTTCACATACATCACCGCAGGAGGGGATCTCATACATGACATCCAGCATCAGCCGCTCCAGGATGGTGCGAAGGCCGCGCGCCCCGGTCTTGAGTTCCTGCGCCTTTTTCGCGATTTCGCGGATTGCCTTGGGCTCAAAGACCAAGTCGACGTCATCAAAACGCATCAGTTTTTTATACTGTTTTAACAGCGCATTGCGCGGCTCCTCCAGAACACGAATGAGTGCCTTCTCATCCAACTCTTCCAAAGCCACCACAACGGGAACCCTGCCCACAAACTCCGGGATCAGGCCGAATTTCAGCAAGTCTTCGGGCAGGAGCCGCGCGAATAGTTCCTTGTCGCTCAGTTTGGAGGATCCCTCGATTTCAGCACCGAAACCGATGGACTTCTGGCCGATCCGGTCACGGATGATCTTGTCCATGCCCGCGAAGGCGCCGCCCAGGATAAAAAGGATGTTGGTTGTATCGATCTGGATGAACTCCTGGTGCGGGTGCTTGCGCCCGCCCTGGGGCGGGACGTTGGCCATGGTACTTTCCAAAATCTTGAGCAGGGCCTGCTGGACACCCTCCCCGCTGACATCGCGGGTGATGGAGGGGTTGTCCGAACGCCGGGTAATCTTGTCGATCTCGTCGATGTAAATGATGCCCTGCTCGGCCGCAGCGATATTAAAGTCGGCATTCTGGATCAGGCGCAGGAGGATGTTTTCCACGTCTTCACCCACATAACCGGCTTCGGTCAGGGCGGTGGCGTCCGCGATGGCAAAGGGAACATTCAAAATCCGGGCCAGGGTCTGCGCCATCAGGGTTTTCCCTGAACCGGACGGCCCCAGAAGCATGATATTGCTCTTGGCCAGCTCCACCCCGTCATCTTCCTGATCGACCAGGTCGGAAAAGACGCGTTTGTAATGGTTATAAACGGAAACCGCCAGAGTTTTTTTCGCTTCTTCCTGGCCTATGACGTATTCGTCGAGCTTTTCCTTGATCTGCTGCGGCGGCAGAAGATTCATCTCCTCCACTTCGGGTGCCCCCTTGGACCGGCCCGGGACCGGATCTTCCGCCAGCATTTCGTCACAGAGGACGACGCATTCATTGCAAATATAGACGCCGGGACCTGCGATCAGGCGCTCCACCTGGCTTTCCGTTTTTCCGCAAAAGGAACAGTGCAGTGACTTGTATTG
>JAAZGN010000226.1 GCA_012511185.1 Clostridiaceae bacterium | reverse complement strand
TGAATGTCAAAGGCCCTGGCGAACCCGTCGCCCAGGTAGTGGGTGGTCCCCGCCTGCAAGGCTTTGCCGTCGTGCATCATGGCCTCGCCCGTGTAGGTGTTGACGGCGCCGGCGAATTTCTCCGATTCGCTTTTCCGGCCGCGCAGCACCGGGATAGCCAGGGCGTTCTGGTAGAACTCGGCATAGAGATCCAGCATGTCCAGCGTTTCACGGACGGCTTCCTCCTCGGTCGCGTGGGCCGTGTGGCCTTCCTGCCAGAAAAACTCACGCGTCCGCAAAAAGGGCCGGGTGGTCTTCTCCCAGCGGACCACCGATACCCATTGGTTATAGAGCTTGGGCAGGTCGCGCCAGCTCTCAATGATATCGGCGTAATGGTCGCAAAAGAGAGTCTCCGACGTAGGCCGGATGCAAAGGCGCTCTGACAGCCGCTCATCGCCGCCATGCGTAACCCAGGCCACCTCCGGCGCAAAACCCTCAACATGGTCTTTTTCTTTTTGCAGCATACCTTCCGGGATAAAGAGCGGCATCATGACATTTTGGTGGCCGGTTGCTTTGAAGCGGCGGTCAAGCTCGCAAGTAATCAGCTCCCAGATCCCGTAGCCGTAAGGCCGCAAAATGATGCAACCCTTGACCGAGGAATAGGAACAAAGCTCGGCACGCAGGCAGATATCGGTATACCAGCGGGAGAAGTCCTCCTCCCGTGATGTAATGGCCTGAACCATTTTTTCATTCTTGCCCAAGGTATAGTCTCCTAAGCATCGGTTTTTTTGAGGACTTCTGCTGTCTGGACGGCGATGGACAGTTCCTCATTGGTCGGGATGACAAATACTTCAACGGCGGAGTCTTCCGTCGAAAGGATGGCTTCTTTTCTCCGGATCAGGTTGCGTTCCTGGTCAATTTCGATGCCACTGTAGGCAAGTCCGTCACAGATGCTCTTGCGGATCATCTCGTCATTTTCACCGACACCCGCCGTGAAAACCAAGGTATCAAGCCCCCCCAGCGCCGCAATATAGGAGCCGATGATCTTGATGGCCTGGTAGCAGAACATCTTGACCGCCAGCCGTGCCCTCTCATTTCCCTCGGCTGCGGCGGCTTGAATATCACGGAAATCCATACTGACCCCGGAGATGCCCAGCATGCCACTTTTTTTGTTGAGGATATCGTCGACCTCGTCCGGCGTGCAGTTGCCCAGCTTACCTATGAAAGGCGGAATCGCAGGGTCGATGCTGCCACAGCGGGTCCCCATCATAATACCTTCCAGCGGCGTGAGGCCCATGGAGGTATCAAGGCACCGGCCTCCCTTGATGGCCGCAAAGAACGAACCGTTGCCCAAGTGGCAGGTGATCAGGCGGAAGGACGCCGGATCGTGTTTTGTCATTTCGGCGGCGCGCCGGGTCACAAATTCGTGTGAGGTGCCATGAAATCCGTAGCGGCGCATGTCGAATTTCTCGAAATATTCGTAAGGGATGCCGTACATGTAAGCTTCGGGCGGCATGGTCTGGTGGAAGGCCGTGTCGAAGACAGCAACCTGTGGCACGCCCGGCATGGCTTTTTCCAGCACTTCGATACCCGTCAGATTGGCCTGATTGTGGAGCGGACACCAGCCGGAGGACTTGAGGATGGCCTCCTTGGTTTCTTCCGTAACCAGGGCGGGATGGGAAAAATGCGGCCCTCCGTGTACGACCCGGTGGCCGACCGCTGCGATTTCGTCAAGCGACCCGATTACCCCGCATTCGGGATCAAGGAGCGTCTCCAGCAGGATATGTACCGCATCCTTGTGTGTGTCCATCTGCCGTGGCTCGTGAATGCTGCAGCCCCCGTTTTCATAATCGAAAAACGGTTCCTCAATGCCAATGCGCTCACAAAGCCCCTTGACCAGCATCTGCTTCTTTTCGCTGTCAATGAGCTGAAACTTCAGCGATGAACTCCCCGAATTGATAACGAGAATTAACATAATAGCTTTCCTTAATCCTTCCCTTATCCTTGCGATGTCGCGTCGTTTTCATATCCCGCTTCGATGGCCTGAACCGCCGTCAGGGCAATAACACCAACAATATCTTCCCTGCTGCATCCGCGTGACAGGTCATTGACCGGACAGGCAATGCCCTGCAACATGGGGCCATAGGCGGCAGCCTTGCCGAGCCGCTGCACCAGCTTGTAGGCAATGTTTCCCGCATTCAAATCAGGAAAGATCAGGCAGTTGGCCTGCCCTGCGACTGCACTCCCCTTGGTCTTGAGAGCAGCAATCTCCGGTACAATGGCCGCATCCGCCTGGAGTTCCCCGTCAATCAAAAGATCAGGCGCCTTTTCATGCGCCAGGCGTGTTGCTTCAATCACCTTGTCGGGCAACTCCCCTTTCCCGCTCCCGTGGCTGGAGTAAGAGAGCATGGCAACCCGGGGCTTCCCTCCCGTCAGTTGACGCCAGGATGCCCCCGACGCCACGGCGATTTCAGCCAGGTCCCCGGCAGAAGGATTGACGTTCAGGGCACAATCGGACATGAGGAACATACCCCTGTCCCCCAGGTCACAGTCGGGCACCACCAACAACATGTAGGTGGAGACAAGCTTGGTCCCCGGTTTTGTTTTCAATATTTGGAGGGCAGGCCGCAGTGTATCGGCCGTCGTGTTGACGGCTCCGGCCACCAGGCCGTCAGCCATGCCCATTTTGAGTAGCATAATCCCAAAGGTGGTCGGGTCGAGCAGCATGGCATGCGCCTGCTCCTCTGTCATCCCCTTATGTTTTCTCAGCTGGTGGAGCTCACCGGCCATTTCCTCGAAACCTTCATAACTGGCTGGTTCCATGAACTGAATCCCATCAAAATGGATGTCCGGAAAATCAGTCTGCACCTTTTTCCGGTTCCCGATCATGATCAAGCTGGCGATTTGCTCTGCCGCGGCCGTTGCCGCCGCTTCCACCACGCGCCGATCCCCGCTCTCGGGCAAGACAATGGTCTTTTTGGCGCTGCGCGCCCTATTCGTAATGTACTCAAGGAACTCCATGCCAACCCCCGCACTTTGCCACCGGATTCAATCGATCCGGCAGGTATCAAACTCTGCTTTCTTTTAGCCAAAGGCCAGAGGAAATTATAGCACAGAGTCAGCGCAGGGCGTTAAGGACCGCCGTGTTGTCCTCAGCAGTCAGCTTGTATGTCCGCGCCGTTTCGCCCGACCGGTACCAGCCACCAAAAATATCGCTTGTCTGGCTCGAGGCGTATGAAAGGAGCATGACCTCGCGCGCCGACTCAATCAGGACCTGGTCATCCGCCGCGCGGCCGAGCATCATGGCCAGAGCATAGTCCGCGGGAAGGGCCGATACATCGGAAGCCCCGCTTGTAACCGGATTCCAGCCGGAGGGAAGCTGCTTGTTGTCACGGAGTTGTGAGCGAAAGAAAGAAATGAACTCCTGGTCAATGGCTCCGATCTCTGCGAGCCGCAAGGTGATGCTGAGCTGTTCGCGCGTCTGTGCCAGAGAGCTTTCACCCGTAACTGACAGGTAGGTCACTCCGTCCGTGCTGACCGCCGAGGCGTAAAGGGGCAATTCACTGTCCAGTTTCGCCCCTGCGACGATCCGTTTCCAACCCGACGCGATCGGCGCCCAGGCGGGATCAAAGCGTGACAGGGCCAGCATTGCCCAAAGATCAATATCGGCAAGATGTGTGCCTACGGCGCGCTCGACCGGTTGGCTTTCTCCCGGCTCGGGCACAGTCCCCGCAGGCGGGATGTCCCACTCATCGTATGCCAGAAGCGTCCGCGGACCGGCCAACAATTCGCTCCCTGTTTCGCCCTCAACAAAGACCGGCAAGAGCCGTTCCGATTCAGCCGTGATCAAGGAAGCCAAGGCTTTGCCCCCAAAGGCCCGGTAGCCCTCAAGCAAGGCACGGGTGTAAGCCAGCGTCACGCTCCAGTGCGGATCGCGTTGCGAGACAAGTAAGGGTAGTGCCTGGTCATCGGCTGCTAAAAAAGCGGCGTGGAAGGAATGTTCCTCCCCGCGATAGGCCCGGTCAAAATTTTCGGCCCAGCGCACAAAGTCCGATTTTTTACCCATCCTGACCAGCGCGCGGCCGTACATAATCTGGTCGGCAGCTGTATAGACAGCGGCGACACTGCCCTCTTCCCCCCGCCTGGGCGACGTTTCATAGCAGGAAGAAAGAATTCCATCCACGACCTGATGATCCACCGCAAGTTGGACAGACAGCTTGTCCTGGACAACTTTCAGAACCCCTGGAGCGAGCAGGTCAGGGTCATAAAGATCGGCCGGCTTGGCCGCCCCGGGAAGTTCGGGGAGTTTTTTCTCCCGGGTGGACCCCGTCAACACGAATTCATTGACTAGAACAAAGACGAGCGCAGCAAGCAGTAGAAGGGCCGCTCCGAACAAGATTCTTCGCATATTCTTTGACATTTTCCGGTCCATCCTTTAGCTTAATTTTAGCATCAAACCACTTGGAGAGCGGCAGGGCATACCAGAAGGCTAATGGAAACGTGCTGACTGACAGCTGAATACAATCCCTTCCATAAAGGACACGCGCGGCAACTCAGGCTGATCCGGGAACATTTAGGCCGCGATGCCGGTATCCTGGTCTGCCTTTCCGGTCCTTTTTGCCAGCGGGGGGTTCCCGCACTGCTCGACAAGGGCGTGCGTGCCGCCATCGCCCTCAGGGAGGGCGCAGACCTGGTGCTGGAGCTATCCACTGCCTTTGCCATCTCCTCCGCCGAACGGTTCGCCCAGGGCGCCGTGAATACCCTCCTTGCGACAGGCGTGGTCCGCCATCTTGCCTACGGGACGGAGAATCCTGACCAACACGACAAGATCCGGGAAAGCGCCGCCATTCTGGCTCATGAGCCCCCCGCCCTTGGCCAAGCCATCCGCGACGGCGTCACCTCCGGCATGGGTTTTGCAGCAGCCCGTGAAGCGGCCCTTGAACAATTCACAAAGGATCCTTCCCTGGCCCAACTTCTTCGCAATTCCAACACCATCCTGGCTGTCGAGTATGAGAAGGCGCTGATCCGGTCAGGCTCCCTCCCCACACTGGCCTTGCCGCTTTTTGACAAGGCCGGGACGTCCGCGGCAGTCATCCGAGACAGGATCTGGCGTGCCAT
Organism: Clostridiaceae bacterium; assembly: GCA_012511185.1. Taxonomy (GTDB): domain Bacteria; phylum Bacillota; class Clostridia; order Saccharofermentanales; family DTU023; genus UBA4923. Next base: position 304 of record JAAZGN010000226.1, on the reverse strand, counting down.
CTCTGAAGGCCCCCCAGGCCTTCACCCCCTCTTGCAGGATCTGGCCAAAGTTCTTACCCCTTCCTCAGCCGCCGCTGTCATGGAGGCGCTCACCGCTGGGAGAGGCCTCCTGCACGAAGAGATGATTGCGCTTTCGCTTCTTCTTTCCCCCGCCTTTTTCGACCGGGACAAACTGGACAAAATAAATGGAATGCAGGGCGGACTGTCGGGCCGCCTTACGAAGGCGATCCGAAACGATCCCGCTTCAGTCCTGGGAGAAGACGAGCCTCCCTACGCCCGCTTCATCAGTGATGTGGCGACCCGT
>JAAZGN010000225.1 GCA_012511185.1 Clostridiaceae bacterium | reverse complement strand
CCTGTACCTCCCGGACGTCCCCGAACCCGAGTTGCTGATACGCACGGGCGGGGAGTCGCGTCTGTCCAATTTTCTTCTTTGGCAGGCGGCCTATACGGAATTTTACTTGGAAGACTGTCTTTGGCCCGATTTTGGCGCTGAACAGCTCGACCGGGCCTTAATGGATTACGAGTCGCGCCAGCGTCGTTTCGGTGGCGTCTGATATGACATCGACAGGAGTCATGTATGAGAAAAAATAATGATGAATTGAGGATCCGCGTCACTACCGGCGCAATTTTCACGGGAGTCATGACCGTCTTCATTGTCCCAGGACTTTGGGCGCCGGTAGTGCCGGTGGTGCTTCTGGCGGTTGTCGCTTTTCTGAGCGCCTTCGAAAAAGGCCAGGCGGTCCGGCTTCGAATGCCCCAGGTGATCCCCCTGTCCGTGGCGGTGTCCTCTGTCCTGTTGGGCCTTTCATCTTTTCTCGGTATTTTGAAGGGATCTTTCTTTCGCGGGCTCATCTGGACAGTGGATCCGTCGGTCAATACCCTGGTTGCGCCACGGATTTTCGGCTTCTTTGCCTTGTTTTCCCTCTTTCTCTTGCCCATGATCTCCTTGTTCATGATGTGGCGCAAGGGAACGGACATGCTTCCTCCCACCATCGCCATGTCAGCCATTGTAATTTCGTCGGCGGTGCCGCTGGCGGCCTCTGTCGCCCTCCTTTACGGCAGCCGCTACGGCTGGCACTGGTTTGTCCTGGCCATACTGACGGCCTGGATATCCGATACCTGCGCCTATTTTGTCGGCAAATACCTGGGCCGGATTCGGTTTGCCCCGTTGCTCAGCCCCAAGAAGACCTGGGAAGGAACCTTGGGCGGTGTTATTGGAACCATTGCCCTTTACCTGCTTTATTTCCCCCTGGTTATTGGTAACCGGACGGGCTACAGCACAGGCGCGAGTTATGCCTTTGCCGTGGTCGCGGCTGTCCTCATGAGCCTGACCGCCACCTTGGGCGATCTGCAAAGCTCGGCCCTGAAACGTTGGTGCGGCATCAAGGATTTCGGCACACTTCTTCCGGGACATGGCGGCATCTCTGACCGTTTCGACAGCATCTTCACCGCCCTTCCGGCCATGCTCCTGCTTGCTATTCTCGCCGGGGCCATCCTCTGATGTCATGAACGGCCCAGTTTCTTTTCACGATGTCGTCCCCGCAACGCTTGATGCCGGGGTTCCTGAAACGAAAACGATGGCGGTTCTCGGCTCGACGGGTTCGATCGGCTGTCAGACCCTGTCGGTCGCAAGTCAGGAAGGCTACTGCGTCGCGGCTCTGGCAGCCGGCCGCAATATAGTGGTCCTGGCCGACCAGATTGCCAAATTTAAGCCCTCCTTTGTCAGTGTCGCTGATGAGGCGGCGCGTTGCCAATTGGTGGATCGCCTGAATGTCATCGGGGTTGGGCAGCCCGCAGAAATCGGTCTGGGACGCCAGGGTGTGGTCGGGGCGGCAACCTGGCCCGAGGCGGATACGGTCGTTGCCGCCATCACCGGTTTTGCCGGGCTTGAACCGGTTCTGGCTGCCGCGTCGGCGGGGAAGAAGATTGCCTTGGCCAACAAGGAAAGCCTGGTGGTTGCAGGCGGGGAGGTGAAGCGGCGGGCTGCCATGTCGGGTGCCTGGCTGCTTCCCGTCGATAGTGAACATTCCGCTATCTGGCAGTGCATGCTGGCCGCTCCCAAGGGGAGTGTCAGGCGGGTCATCCTGACCTGTTCCGGCGGCCCCTTTCATGGCAAAACCCGTGAGGCGCTCCGTCTGGCCACCGCTGCGGAGGCCTTGTCTCACCCTACCTGGACCATGGGTGGCAAAATCACCATCGATTCAGCCACCCTGATGAACAAGGCCTTTGAGGTGATTGAAGGCTGCCACCTCTTTGACTTGGACCACCGGGCCATCGACGTCGTGGTCCACCGCCAAAGCATCGTTCATTCCATGGTCGAATTTACGGACGGAGCCCTGATGGCCCAGCTGGGACCGCCCGACATGACCATCCCCATCCGCTTCGCCCTGACCTTTCCTGACCGGTCGGCAACGGTGAAGAAGCGGACCTTTGACCTGCTGGCCCCCGGGCACGCGGCCTGGTCTTTTGAAGCAGTAGACGAGGACCTGTTTCCCGCCATCGCCATGGCCCGCCAGGCTTTTGACAGTGGCGGCCTCATGCCCTTGGTCCTCAATGCATCCAACGAAGCGGCTCTTGCCCTTTTCCTGGAAGGATCCATTGCCTTCACCGCGATTTTTGACTTGGTAAGACGGGCTCTCGATGATTTCAGCCACCTGTCCGCCATAAAGGCGTCATCCTTTGATGCTATGATGAGCGCACATCGCCGCGTGACGGACCATGTTCGCGCGGCCGGTCTTATTTAGGATATTGAACGGGAGTAATTATGACTTTTCTTGGCATTCTGGCCGGGCTGCTGATCCTGGGCCTGATTATGGTGATCCACGAGCTGGGCCATTTTCTGGCTGGCCGTGTTTTTGGATTTAAGATCGAACAGTTCTCCATTTTTATGGGGCCGGTGCTCTTTGAGCGGGAGAGAAAAGGCATCCGCTACAACATCAAGGCCATCCCCCTTGGCGCCTCGGTCAGTTTTGCCGGTGAGGAGTCTGAGATTGAGGGCCAGACAGATGGAGCGGGGAACTATGATCCGGACGATCCCGACCTCTTCGAGAACAAGCCCCGCTGGCAGCGTGCCATTGTCATCGCCATGGGGCCGGCCCTCAACTTCGTGACGGCCTTTCTTGTCTTCATCATCCTTTTCACAGCCAAAGGGGCGGTCATCCCCCAGGTGGGTGCCATCTCAGAGGATACCCTCCTGGCCAATACCCCGATCGCGGTCGGCGACACCATTACATCCCTGGACGGGACCCGTATTCGTACGACCCTGGATCTTACCATAGCCGAGATGAATCATGGAAACGAGGATCCTTGGGTGATCGGCTACCGGACACCATCCGGATCCAAAAACGAAGTGACGGTTTTGCCGGAAAAAGAACCGGCCCGCCCCATGCTCGGAATCACATACCAGACGGAAGACGGCCGCCATATGGTCGTTTCGGTCCACCCCGATACCGACAGGGGGGAGGCCGGCTTCATGCCGGGTGACCAGATCCTTTCAATCGAAGGCATTCCCTTCGGTGACAATGCGCAGATTACGGAAACCATTACCGCGTCCGGAGAAAAGGCCCTGCGCTGCGAGATCATCCGGGCCGGGGCACCGGTCACACTGGTCGTTACCCCCCTCATGATTGAGGCCGAGCGCCCGCTCGGACTCGTTCTCACTTTGTCGAAAAAGGCAGGCGATATTTTGAGTCAGGGCATCCGCTATCCCGTTTCAGTCTTTCGGACAACAGTGCGCGGCGTGGGCATGCTCTTTGCGGGAAAGATCGGCGTGCGCGACAGCTTGGCCGGCCCCATTGCCATTGTTTCCATGGCGGCAGACACGGTCAAGCAGGGGAGTTCCCTGGGCGGTATCGCCGCCAATCTTGCGACCCTCCTGGGACTTCTGTCTGTGGCCATCGGATTCACCAACCTGCTCCCCATCCCGCCCCTCGACGGCAACCATTTGCTGCTTCTGGGTGTTGAGGCCATCCGGAGAAAACCGCTGTCGGCAAGATTCAAGTCGGTCACCGGCATGGTGGGTCTGGTCTTTTTCATTGTACTCGGGATAGTGGTGATCGCTCTTGACCTGGTCAGGTTGCTCGGGTGGTAGCCATGCCGGACGCGGCAAGAAAGCACAGCCGGCCGGTCAAGGCCGGCGTCATCACGATCGGCGGAGGCGCCCCGGTTTCGGTTCAGTCCATGTGTACGACGGCGACACGGGACGTGGAGACGACCCTGGCCCAGATTTGGGAACTCTCCTGCGCCGGTTGTGAACTGGTTCGCCTGGCAGTACCGGACCAAGAGTCAATATCCGCCCTCAAGGATATCGTAGCCAAGTCGCCCCTGCCGGTTGTGGCCGACATCCACTTCGACTGTCGCCTGGCCATCGCCGCCATCCGTGCAGGCGTCCATAAGATCCGCATCAATCCCGGTAACATGAAAGACCCGCAGGGCTTGCGCCAGATTGCCCGGGAGGCCAAAGAGCGGGGGATCCCCATCCGCGTGGGTGTCAACGCCGGCTCGCTGGACCGCAAACAAATGGATCTGTCCGGAGGTGTCACGGCTGAAATGCTTGCCCGGTATGCCCTGGATGCCTGCCGCCAGCTCGAAGCCCTTGATTTTTACGATATTGTTCTTTCCGCAAAGGCTTCGTCACCCCTTCTCATGATCGAAACCTACCGGCTTTTGTCAAAAAAGAGCCCTTATCCGCTCCACTTGGGCGTGACAGAGGCGGGGACTCCGGCCCAGGGTGTCATCCGGTCGGCTGTAGGGATCGGTACCTTGTTGGCTGAGGGGATCGGGGACACCATCCGGGTGTCACTGACCGCCGATCCTGTCGAGGAAGTGCATGCCGCCTATTCGATCCTGGCCACCTTGTCACTTCGCCAGAGAGGGGCCGTATTGATCAGCTGCCCGACATGCGGCCGGACTGAGGTGCCCTTGATGGAGATCGCGGAAAAGGTGGAGCGGCGCCTACGATCCATCGACCTTCCCCTCCGGGTCGCGGTCATGGGATGTGTGGTCAACGGGCCGGGAGAAGCTCGCGAAGCCGATGTCGGGATCGCCGGGGGAAGGGACTCCTTTGTCCTTTTCAGGAAAGGTGAGATTGTTCGCAAAGTCGGGGCGGAACAGGCCTTCGAAGTGTTGATGGCGGAGATTGACCGGCTGCTGGAGGAGAATAAGTCCGGCGATTGAAAGAGCCGGCGGGGACAGGAGGCGTATTGATGGCACTGTTTTGCCAGGTCGTTCTGGCCGATGCCCCACGGGCGAGCGACCGAGCCTGGACGTATCGGGTGCCCCCGGCACTTGCGAAAGATATCGCGCAGGGTTTCGCTCTTCTGGTTCCCTTTGGCACGAACAGGCCGCCGGTGCGGGCCTACGTGACAGAAATCCTGGCACAGATACCGGAGGGGATCCCCCCGGAGTCAATCAGGGAAATCCATCAGCTTCTTTCTGACCATCCGGTCCTCACAAAGGAACAGCTCATGCTGGCCCGGGAGATGAGGCGGCGCTATTACTGTTCGACCGCTGATGCGATCAAGGCCATGGTGCCCCCCACGGTCCTGTCCGCCAAAGGCAGGTCCGTTCAGGCGGCCCGCCTGTCTGACCCTGAAGAAGCCGCGGAACTGCTCGATTCAGACGAGCTGAGGAGCATGAAGCAGGTGCGGGTCATCGAACTTTTGCTCGAACACGAGTCGGCGCCCTGCATGGAGATCCTCCAGGCCACGGGGGTCTCGCGCAGCGTCCTTTCGACCTTGGCAAAAAAAGGGATCGTGACCCTTTTCAATAAAAGGCTGTCAGTCGAGCTTCCCGCCGAGGATGCCGCTTTTGACCGGCCGCCGGTTCTGACGGCAGAGCAACGTGAAGCGGTCGGTTCCATCGAGGAAGCTTCCATGGCAGCGGTGCCGGGCCAACTGAAGGAACTGCTCCTTTTCGGGATCACGGGAAGCGGGAAAACGGAAGTCTACCTGCACGCGGCCCAGGCTGTCCTGGCCCGGGGTAAGCAGGTCCTGATTCTTGTCCCGGAGATCGCCCTAACCCCCCAGATGACACGGCGCCTGACATCACGGTTCGGCAAAGGGGTTGCCATCCTGCACAGCCGCCTCACGCCGTCCGAGCGGTACAAAAGCTGGCAGCGTGTTCTGGCCCAGGAGATTCCCATTGTTGTCGGTGCCAGGTCGGCCATATTCGCGCCCTTGACAAATCTGGGCCTGATCGTGATCGACGAGGAACAGGAATCCAGCTACAAGGCCGAGATGAAGCCGCGCTACTACGCCCCCGATATCGCCCGCATCCGCGCCATCATGAATGGAGCCGTCCTGGTGCTGGGTTCGGCAACCCCGCAGGTCGCAAGTTACCGGCGCGCCCTGGAGGGGACTTCATCCCTTTTGCGCCTGCCGGACCGGATCGGGGAGAAGGGGCTGGCCGAGGTCAGGATTGTCGACATGCGCCGCGAGTTCGCCAAAGGCAATCTGTCGCTTTTCAGCCGGCCTTTTATTGATACCATGGAGCGCACATTGGACCGGGGTGAGCAGGCCATGATCCTTTTGAACCGGCGCGG
>JAAZGN010000224.1 GCA_012511185.1 Clostridiaceae bacterium | reverse complement strand
GAGGAAGGTTTCGTCCGCGAGATCGTCAGCAAGATCCAGACCATGCGGCGCTCCAGCGGATTTGAGGTCACTGACCGCATCCGGCTTTACGTCGCCCGCGGCCAACAGGACGCCGTGATCGACGGCCACGCGGATGCCATCATGGCAGATGTCCTGGCGGATCAGTTGATCTACTTCGACGGGGATGACGCAGTTCCTGACGGCATCAAGCCGCAGCGATGGGATATTAACGGACATCCCATGACCTTTGCCGTTGTCCTTGCGTCAGATTTGAGCTGATGGGGTCATGGACACTCCCGGACCAGGGCAGAGCAAGAGGCCTGGAGCTGCCGCGCTTGTAGCGCTGACCCAGAGCGCCCTCATTGCCGCCCTTTACATGGCGCTGACCCTGGTCACCCCTTTCATGAGTTTTTCTTTCATTCAACTGAGACTGGCGGAAGCGCTGACCGCGCTTCCGGCCCTTTTTCCTTCTGCCATCGCGGGTGTGTTCGCCGGCTGCCTTCTGGCAAACCTTCTTAACCCGGCCCCGCTCGGACTGGTAGATATCCTGGGCGGCAGTGCCGTCACTCTGCTGGCGGCTCTTTTGACCTGGCGCCTGGCAAAACCCTGGCGCCTCAGGCTGGCCGGGGAGGCGAGGGGAGAAAGGCTGGAGCCCAAAGGGTTTTGCAGCCGGGATTTAACGGTGCGGCTGATACCTCTGCTGCCGCCCGTCCTGCTTAACGCCCTGGTTGTCGGCAGTTACCTGCCTTTTTTGATCCGGCCCGGCCAGGTAAGTCCGGCTCTGCTTGCGGGCAGCGTCGGAGCCCTCTTCCTTTCCCAGTCCCTGGTTGTGTTTGGAATCGGCTTGCCCCTTCTGGCGGCTTTGAAAAAGACGCCCTGGGCACAGCGAGTCTATCTGACCGAAGGTGAATCCCTGAAAGACCAAAGAAGAAAATGACGACAGGCGGACATTCACATTATTTCGATCCCGACCCGGGCACACCCCATCAGCCCTTCCTGGTTGAAGCCGAATGGGAAGGTCTTGTCTTTCAATTTCGCACGGACAGCGGTGTGTTTTCACGGCATCGTCTGGATCCGGGCACCGATCTGCTGGTGAAGACAGTTCTGGGGGAGCTGAGAGACAGACAGGCCAGCCTTCTTGACCTGGGCACGGGGGTTGGTGTCATGGCCATTGCGTTCGCAAAACTACGTCCCCGGCTGGCGGTTACAGGCAGCGAAGTCAACAGGCGCGCACTTGAGCTGGCGGCTGACAATGCCAGGAGGGCCTCTGTAAGCGGCCGTGTCCGCTTTGTCGAATGGGACGGTGTGCCTGAGGGAATCTTCGCCCTTATTTTGACCAACCCGCCGATTCGCGCGGGAAAGGAAACTGTTTACCGCATTTTTCAGGAGGCGGCAGAGAGCCTGACACCAGAGGGCAGCCTCTACCTTGTTATCCGGGTCAAGCAGGGGGCGGCATCGGCGAAGCGTGAGCTCGAATCCCATTTTGATCAGGTCGTGACTCTTGCCCGGTCAAAAGGGTATCATGTGCTCAAGGCGTCGAAGGTACGAAAGAGGAGAAGACAGTGATTTCCATCAGCGCGATCGGACAGGATAGCCACCGGTTTTTGCCGGACGGCGATCCGGCGGCAAAAAACAGGCCGCTGGTGCTGGGAGGTGTGGTGATCGGGCAAGGCCCTCCGCTTGAAGGCAACAGCGACGCGGACGTGGTCCTGCATGCATTAACAAACGCGATCTCAGGTCTTTGCGGGGAACCCGTACTGGGTGAAGTTGCGGACGCCATGTGCCGTAGCGGGATTGCCGACAGCCGCGCTTACGTAAGCCTTGCCCTTTCACTGCTGGGGGACATCCGGCTGACCCACCTGTCTTTCTCAATCGAGGCCAAAAGGCCGCATCTTACCGGCCTGATCGACCGGATACGGGAGGAGATTGCCGGAATGGTGAAGCTTCCCGTGTCCCGTGTTGCCGTCACAGCAACGACGGGGGAAGGCCTGACTTCATGTGGGCGCGGTGAAGGCATTACTTGCCTGTGCATCGCCTCTGCAGTACTCCCCCTGCAGGATCACTCCTCTAAATAAAGCAGGAGTCAAAGAGCTCTTTCCAAGCTGACAAAACCCGCTCCATTTCTTCAATTCCACGGCTCAGCCGCTCGTATTCAGCTCCTCTTCCCTTTGCGTCCAGGTCATCACCATCCGGCACAGGCTGGCGTCGGTAGACATGGAGCAGTGCGTAGGAAGCCCGCATGAATAAGGGTCGCGGGAGCGCCCGTATTCCCTGAAAGAAGGCCTTTCCCTTTTTCAGCGCCACAGCTACCGGAAGAGCACTGATCATGGTTTCAGCTTCATTGAGCTGGCTTTGGCATGACCGGATGATGACCTGCGGTGTTGCCAGGATTCGCATGAAGTGGCGCGACCGGTGATAGCGGTCCACACCTTCCTCAGTCAAAAAGCGGAAGGTAATGCCACCGAAAGTAAAGAATCCAGCAGGAATGAGCAGCAGGAGGGCCGTTGACGCGTGTGTGGTCAGAAGAAAAAGCGCAGCCATTATGAAAAACAAGGCCGAAAAGGCCATAAAAATCAACTTGAAAGAGGCAGTCAATTTCATGTTATTCAGGCCCTTACGATTGAACTCCCGATCGACTTGTGTCCGGTAACGTTGAGCAAGTTCACGAAAATCGGGATTGCGTGCGGCAGTGCGCAAGCGCTCGGGAGCCAGCACGTGGTCGTAATCTTCATCAGCTGAAAACAACCACTGCAAAAGAAGGATCTCCCCTGCCGAGAAACCGGAGAAGTCGTTGCGTCCGGGGTTGCGCCATTCAAAGATTTCATCGCGCCAAATCACTTCCTTGCGGTTGATGAGATGAAGAAGGGTTCCAAGCAGCAGGAGTGAGTCCGTGGGGTGGATTCTGGCCAGTTTGGCGACCATGGCGGGTGTTTCGGTAAGCGGCCAGAGCGCGAAGTCTTTTTGCAGCCGGTTCACTTTCATGATCTGAAGCAGGTAGAGGGCGGCGTAGATCAGGAGGCCTGCCATGACCAGGGGGACGACAACACGTGTAATGGAAAGGCGGAGCATGACGAATCGGCTCAAGTAGCTGGATTGCCTGTCCGCCCGCTCAAAAAGGGAAGACAGGGTCGTTTCATCAGAGGCGGTGAGTTTCAAGGGGAAGCTGCTGCCGGGCATGCTGATGATCAGGCCGATTCCGTCGATCTTATAAAAAGGCTGATTGTCGATGTAGGAAATACTCTGCTCCCCACCTTTGTACATGGTCATGGCCCGGATGGAGAT
>JAAZGN010000223.1 GCA_012511185.1 Clostridiaceae bacterium | reverse complement strand
TTTTTGATCTGCCGGATGAATACAAGACGGAATCGCGCGTATTGCAGGCTGGCGTCCCCAATTTCCTCAAGGCGGGGATCGTCTATTCCAGCCGTGTCACAACTGTTTCCCCAACCTATGCCCGGGAGATCATGACGCCTTATTTCGGAGAGGGGCTGGATGGCACCCTGTCTGATCAAAGCTGGAAGGTTGTGGGCATCCTCAACGGCATCGATGTCGACCTTTACAATCCTGCAAGTGATCCCGAGATCACCGCGGCTTATACTGCCAAGGCCTGGATGCGTGGAAAGGCTGCCTGTAAGAGGGCGCTCCAGGAGGAATTGGGGCTGCCGAAAGCGGCGAAAAATCCCTTATTCGCCATGGTTACCCGCCTTGACCGGCAAAAGGGCATGGATCTTCTATTTCATGTCCTGGACGAACTGCTGGAAGAAGAAATCCAATTCATTGTGCTCGGTACAGGCGATCCCTCCTATGAAAAAAAGCTCCAGGATGTGGAATCGCGCCATCCGGGCCGTATGCGGGCGGTCATCGCCTACGACCGCCACCTGTCAAGAAGGATTTATGCGGGCGCCGACCTCTTTGTCATGCCTTCACTTTTCGAGCCCTGCGGCTTGTCACAGATGATTGCCATGCGTTATGGTACCTTGCCGATCGTGCGGCAGACAGGCGGACTGGCAGATACCGTGGAGGCCTTCAATCAAGACGAAAAAACAGGAAACGGATTTGGGTTTTTGAATATCAACGCCCACGAACTCCTGTTTACGGCAAAAGAGGCCATCCGCATTTACCTGGAAGACAAAGAGGGCTGGCGCCGGATGGTCAGGACCGCCATGGACGGTGATTACTCCTGGTCCCGATCCGCAAAAACCTATGAAATGCTTTATCAGGATATTCAGGAAGAGGCGAGGTAGACCTTGCTCATCATCAAACACCATGTTACCTCACCTCTCTACCGCTCGCCCGCAGGACCGGTGGAGTGCGGAACTTTCATTACCTTCAGGACGGCACTTGAAGAGGATCCGGCAAAGATCGAATCGGTCCGCCTTTTCTACGCCTATGGGTTACAGACCTTCCGCCTAGGTTACGTGCGGATGAAAGAGGAATCCCGGCAGGAAGCTTCTGTCTGGTTCAAGGCTGAGATACAAATGGATGAGGAGCCGGGCCTCTTTTTTTATTGGTTTGAAGTACGGTTGCGCGACGGCCGGTACCGCTGGGGCTTTCCGGATGAAAGCAGCCGGGGGACGCGGGCAGAAACGCGTGATCGCAGCCGGTCCTTCACCCTGGATGGCTCACATCCGATTCCGGGCTTTCAAGTGACCGTGCATGACAAGGCCTTCAAGACACCTGACTGGATCAAGGGCGCTGTCCAGTACCAGATCTTTCCCGACCGGTTCAGCCGGGGCAGTCGTTTTGATGAAAGACGCGCGCTGACTCTCATGGAGCGGCCCGGGCGGATTTGGCACAGCGACTGGGAGGGGGAAGTCGACTTTAAGGGAAAGGAGCCGGCCGGCTACGAGGCCTGCGACTTTTTTGGCGGGACCATCGAGGGGATCATTGAGGAGCTCCCTTATCTGGCTTCCATGGGGGTGACGGCCCTCTATCTCAATCCGGTCTTTGAGGCGCAGTCCAATCACCGCTACGATACAGGCGATTACCTGACCGTGGATCCTCTGCTTGGCACAAATGATGATCTTGTCCGGCTTTTCGAGGAGGCCCGGGGCCGGGGAATCCAGGTGATACTTGACGGCGTTTTCAGTCACACCGGAGCTGCCAGCATTTACTTCAACCGCTATGGACGCTACCCCCTGGCCGGCGCCTGGCAGGAAATGCGGGACGGTATCGCTTCCGACTACACGGCCTGGTACCGCTTTGCAAGTGAATCGGCGATCAAGCGGTACCGGGGGAGTGAGGCCTGTGAAATACCCGAAGGAGAAGAGGAGTCGCTGCTTTACGAATGCTGGTGGGATTTTCACAGCCTGCCCAATGTCAATGAGGATGACTTGTCCTACCGTTCTTTTATTTGCGGCTCCGATGGGGTGCTGGCCTATTGGCTCCGCAGGGGTTGCGCCGGTTTCCGGCTTGATGTGTCGGATGAGCTGCCTGACTCCTTTTTAAGGCTGCTGCGAAAACGTGTCAAAGAGGAGCGCCCCGACGCCTATATCCTGGGGGAGGTCTGGGAGGAACCAACGGCGAAAATCAGTTACGGCCGTCACCGCGATTTTTTGCTGGGCAACACGCACGACGCCACCATGGGCTATGTTTTCAGGCGTCATGTCCTGGCCTTCCTCAAAGGCGAAATCGAGGGTGATCAACTGGCCCTCGCCTTTGAGAAGACCCTCTCCATTACCCCCAAAGAAGCCCTGTACACGCAGATGAATCTTCTCGGGAGTCATGACACCAGCCGGATTATCACGGAACTTGCCGGGCCGCCCCTGCCCGGCAGCCGGAAAGAGCAAGCCGTTCTCATGCTGACGGAGGAAGAGCGGAAAAAAGGAGAACGCCTGCTCGTGCTGGCCTCCTTGTTTCAAGTCGCTTTTCCCGGTGTCATGGCGGTCTATTATGGAGACGAACTCGGTATGGAAGGCTATGAGGATCCCTTTAACCGCAGGACTTTTCCCCGGGAGGGGCCGGGCAGGCTGGCGGCAGGCAAACTGAGGGAGCAAGTGGTTGCCCTCATGCGCTTGCGAAGCGGGACACCTGTGCTGAAAACGGGATTTTTTGAGACTGTCCATGCCCGGGAGGGGGCAATCCTTTTCCGCCGTTACAAGGACGGCCTCCTGGACGCTTTCGGGAAGCCGATCGCAGGCCCTGAACAAGCCTGGATCGCCATTAACAGAAACGATCAACCGGCTACCTTTCCCGAACACAGCGGCATCGGACCGCTGGAGCCGGAAAGCGGTGTTGTCTACTTGGACGGTGACAAGGTTTTCTCTTTTTGAATGCCCTGTCCGGCCGGGATCTTCTTCAGGCGGGCAAAGCGCGGGAGACCCTGTTCATGGACCTGATGCGGCTCGCCCTGGATAAGGGGGAACGCGTAGTCGATGAAATCCCGGGTGACCCCGTTGCCTTCTTTGTTAATCCACTCAAGCGGAAAGTTTTTTTCGCGATTTGCGACAACGTCCAGGGGGACATGGATGATGTCACAGCGGTAAGGCCCCTGATCCGGACGGGCATAGCCCATCATGACACCGCTGGCGCCGCTGATGGCTGCCTTGACGCCGGTGCGCCCGGCCAGAAAAGCTTCTTCAATATCGATGCCGGAAGCGCAGTGAGCGGCTGATCGCTGCAAGAGTGAAAATTCGATGCCCCGCACTTTTACCCCCAGCTCTGATGCCAGAAGATCGGCCAGGAGCGCAGCCGTGCCACCCAGCTGTTTGTGGCCGAAGGCATCAGCTCTCCGACTGGAAAGCTGTTCGGCCACCAAGCGGCCATCCGCGGTCATGATGCCTTCCGATACGCTGATAAGGACAACATTTTTCTGTCCCAGGATTTTCCTCGCATCCCGGACCATCCTGTCCGGATCAAAGGGCACTTCAGGCAGGTAAAGCAGGTCGGGGCCGCAGCCGATTACTCCGGCCAGTGCCGATGCGCCCGCAAGCCAGCCCGCGTGACGGCCCATGCATTCAAATACGACCGCCATGGGCGTCGTGTAGGAATGCGTGTCCTGCCATACTTCGGCGATTGAGGTGGCGATGTAACGGGCGGACGATCCGTAGCCGGGACAGTGATCTGTTCCGAACAGATCATTGTCAACCGTCTTGGGGATGCCGATCACCCGGCAATCGTAATGATTGCTTTGCAGGTAACGTGAAACCTTGGAGCAGGTGTCCATGGAATCATTCCCGCCGTTGTAGAAGAAATAGCGTATATCGTACTTGCGCAGGATGGCAAGAATTTTCTCATAGTCGCCATCGTCCGCATCCGGGTTGGCCAGCTTGTAGCGGCAGGTGCCGAGGATGGAGGAGGGTGTGCCACAAAGAAAGTCGAGTTCCCTTCGATCCTCCCCTGATATGTCAAACAAGTCGTCTTTGAGCACCCCTTCAATGCCGTGGTGCATGCCGAATACTCCCGGAATAATGTCCGGGTGGTCAAGTGCCTCCAAAAAAACGCCGGCTGCGCTCGCGTTGATGACCGATGTCGGTCCGCCTGACTGTCCAAAAATCAGATTGCCTTTCAAGGGTGTCATAAGGATCTCCTGTTCATCGTGTCAGATATCAAGCGTCCGGAAGAGTTTGCCGGCCCGCCTCATGGTCAGCAGGGTCACCCAGACTGAAAAGATCAGGGAAAAGAGAAACAAGCTCAGGGCCGTGATAGTCGAATGTCCCGCTGACAGCTTCCTGGCCAGGAAGCTGAAGGCGACCAGCAATCCAATGTAAACGAACATGCCCAGACTCGAAACCATGGCGCTTTTCGTATTTTTTACGGGCTGGATTTCATTGGTCCAGTCGAGGGCGGGAAAGATCATGTCGGTGTAAAAACCGGTCATCTGCACCAGGTAGGCATTCAACCAGGCTGTGAAAAAGACGGTCAGGCCAAAGGCTGCCGGGGCCGAAAGGAAAAGTGTCAAGCCCGTGGCGAGCATCATCCAGACCACTGTCATGGTGGCCATGCCGGGTGTAAGCCAGGCCAGCACCTGGGTGCGGATCGAAACAGGCATCAGCTTGGAATAGGCGAAGAGGGATCCCTGCCGGGAAATGGCGGAGGCCGACATCATGTTGGTGCCGGAAAAGAAGGCGCCAACGCCCGAGACGATCAGGACCAGAAGCCAGCTGGATTCCATCCATAGGCCGCTTGAAGCCCAGCCCCGCACCAAGGTGATGACAGAAAAGCCAAGATCACCCGACTTTTCCAGGCTGACAAGAGTGATAGCGAGGACGCCGATCATCATGACAGGAAGCAGGAGGGCGCCCAGGATTGTCTGGGTGAAAAAGGCAGGGGTCCGTAAGAGCAGTTTCCATTCCTTGCTGACGATGGCCCGGTAAGCGCTCCGCGGGGTCAGGGCCCGCAGCTGCTTTTCGGGGCTCAGTTCCTTGACCCGCCGGGCGGCTGCCTTGAGGCCCAGTACGCCCGGCAGGTAGAGCTTATTCGCCAGAAAGAGGAGCAAGGCAAGGGCTGCGGTATTCACTGCCAGCGAAGCCAATCCGTACAGGACCGTAAGCAGGGAGCCTGCATGGGTCAGCATGCCAACCCCGAAACCGGAGGAGGGTATAAAGC
>JAAZGN010000028.1 GCA_012511185.1 Clostridiaceae bacterium | reverse complement strand
TCTCATATCTCCGCTCAGTACAGCGCGCCTTATCAAAGAAGCGACATCGCTCCAGCCGGAAACTTATTCATCCGATATTGACAACATCTACAGCCGTCTCGCTTCGCTGGCTCTCTACAACGAAATCGATGCCGTGCTCTGTTTGCGCGATCCGGTTCAAACACCCTCCGAATCCCAGCAGCGTCTCTTTCCTGCATGCGACGTACACAGCATCCCTTTTGCAACCAATACGGCAACGGCAGAGATTCTCGTGCATGCCATCAATCGGGGAGACCTTGACTGGCGTGAATTATTGCGTTCATGATGAAATGTGAGAAAATAACCAAAGAGTTGTCCTGTTTCCCTGAAAGATTCCGGCGCTGCAATGTTTATCTGCTGGCTCTTGCAGATCAGTCCATTGTTTTCGATCCCTCCCTTGCTCCCGACATGGTTCCGGATGTTGCGGCTGTCAAGACCATCTACGCGACACACGCGCATTACGACCACATCAGCGCCGTCAATGCCTGGAAGGAAGAAATGCCTGCCAGGCCCTTTATTATGCACACCGGGGATATTCCAATGCTGGAAGATACCCTGGCAAATGCGTCTGTATTCTTTGGACGCCCCGAAACCTTTTGCCATCCCGACCGAGCGCTCCAAGGCGGCGAGGAGCTTACCCTTAACGACGACTTTCGTATGGATGTCATCCATACACCCGGCCATACCATGGGTTCGTCCTGTTTTTTGATCAAAAAACAAGATGGTAACCGGATGGCCCCCCTTGCCCTTCTCACGGGGGATACCTTGTTTGACTGCGGCTGGGGCCGTACAGACTTCGTAACCGGAGACGACCGGTTGATGCGCCTTTCGCTGGAGAGTTTATACCGCCTGCTGAAAGACCTGCCCGCCGGCCTTCCCGTCTGCCCCGGGCATGGCGGTATCACGACTGCTTCCCAAGCTTGCCGCTTTCTTCAGGCAAGCGGTTTTTCCAGCTGATCCCTATTCCTTCTGACGGGGACAAAAAGACAATGTGGGACGGCCTGCGTCAGAAGCAGGCCGTATTTTTTTGATCCGGCCGCGCCATGATAGCGCAAAGGGGAAAAAAAGATGGGATTTTCACTTGAAGCCTTGGTAGCTGTTCCATGCTGTCTTTCAATCCTGGCACATTTGACCGGCCTGGCAGGGCCTGTCGCGGCAGGAGTCAAGACAACGGGGGCAATTTCAGCCTATGCTGCCTTGCGGACGAAGGACTGCGGGTCAACATGCCGGCACTACCAAATTGAAAGAGTTGGAGCCTGGATCCCTGCTGTTGAAACATGTCCTCAGAAGGTGGTTGAAATGCTTTCTTTTGTAAAAGACCTGGCCGGGCTTGTCAAGATAGCCGGGGAGGGAGGAGATCCTCCCTGATGCCGGGCCCCGGGATACATCCCTCTTTATTGAAATTCGGCGGGTCGATCAGCTTAGCTTTGTGCCTGGTGCTGCCAGTTGTCCTGATCTTGTTCCACAGCATCCTTCTTCATAGCCGGCGAACCCGGGCAGAGGTCGACCTTGCCAGAGGGACCGCACTGACTGCGGAATCGATTCTCGCCCTTTACGATCGTGATCTTTACCGGCAATTCGGCCTTTTTGCTTACGACTGCCTGTCGGCAGAGCGCGCGTGTTCCTCTTTGATCGGCCCCGACAGCAGTGCCGGCTACCATTTTACACCCAAGGGGCCTCTGAGCGACCCCTCCATTACCAAGGAAGGAATCGCACGTCATATGACACTGCGGTCAGTGACCTCCCTGATCACGGATGCGGTCGATAAATTCGGACAGATCAGGGCCCTGAAGCAGGAGATACCAGTCTCCGACTTGAATAAGCTGATCCCCGGTGCAGCAAACAGCGGCTATGAGTCAGCCGACCCTGTTTTGAGTCATCAAACAGAAGCGGATTGGTTCGAAGAGTACAACGACTATATGAACGATGAGTTGCGTGCTGCCTACCAGCAGGGACTATCCAACCTGGCTCCCGCCCTGATCCCCTCGCAGGACGGAAGCATGGAAATTTTCAGTTACGACCCTTTCGATAACAGCGGGATTGACCGGCTGGGAACATTCGTCGACTATGCTCTCCTGGTTGCCCCGGAAGGGTTTTTGGATCGAATTATATTGGCGGAATACACCCTTTCCTACTTCAAGAATGACGTTCCCTACGTCGTCCGCAATGGGGTGAGAGCCATTGCCAGGACACCGGACGGCCGGGTCATTTCCTCGTTTTCATCCCTACGGGATCAAGAAGCGGAGGAGATCGCGACAGGCTTTGAGGGGGGAAGGGGCTCCTATGCGATGACCCTTTTTATCGGAACAATCCGTTTTGTCATGCGGCTTCTTCATGTGCTGACCGACGAGGCGCAGCTTGCCGGTTTTGAAATTGCCGCCGGGGTTGTCGTCTCTGCTGTTGCCGCCATCACTTTAGGGGAGGTAGTCCTGCCCCCCGAAGTGGTTATGTGGGTGCTGATTGCCTCAGCCGTCCTGGGCCAGGTGGCAAAGGACACCTTTGAGTTGCAAAGGGGCCAAGAAGTCAATCTGTGGCCCGGGGCAAGCTCTCTAAATGTACCCATGCGCTACCGTGACTATTTGCGGCTTCTGATCGTTCTACAACCGCCTGATGTCATTGCGGAACGGGTTGCGCCAGTCATCGGGCGTGTCGTTACAGGTCCTCACTATACAGAAGTCTCTTGCTGCGGTTCCTGGGCGGATGTGAGTGTGACGCATGCCGCTTCCTATTTGCCGCGTGACTATGTACCGGCACTGCCATGAAGGCAAAGGGTAAGAAGATCCGGAATCTTGGCATGCACGGCATGCTGTCGCTGGAGGCTGCCCTGGTCTTTCCTTTCGTTCTTGTCATCGTATTGTTTTTCTTAGGGGCCATCCACGGCGTGCAGGATGCCATGATCCTTTCACATGCCCTCGATCAAACATCCCGTGAAATCGCACTGCTACTGCCTTTGGCGGATCTGTTTGAAAGCTTTGCCGATCCGGTCTCCCGGATCAAGGAGATTATTCCGGATGAGACCCTGGCGGATCTGGCGCTGGACGGCTTGTCCGATGTCGCTGCGACCGTCCTGGCATCACCATTTATCCTCCAGCGTCTGGACCGGTGGGCACAGGCGACGGCTCACAGCCAGGGAAGGAAGCCGCCGGCAGGTGCCAGGCGGCTGGCCGTCGATTTCGACAATGACCGGCAAACCATCTGGCTTTGTCTTTCCTTTGAACAGACAACACTATTAACCAGGGAATGGACCGAGATCAAGTCACGGGTTCCCGTATGGAACACCTTTCAGGCTGAACAGGCGGGGGGAGGGGACGACAGTGAGAGGGACGGGATCTGGGAACTTACCAATTTCGAACGGGGCCAGACCTTCAGAAGAATCTTTGGCGGCCATCTGCCGCACTTCTACCCGGTCATCGCCTGCTGGAACGGGTTTGAAGCGGTCTCGATCAAAAGCATGGATCTCACAGCACCCAGCTGGTCTTCACCTGCTGCGGCGGATCGCCGCATCAACCAGCTTGTTGACAGTCTGGCGGCTTTCGAAGGTATCGGAGGGGAAGGGCCTGCACCAGGCCAGGTCATGTCGAGAAGACTGATCCTGGTCATACCAGACAATCAAATTGTCTGGAAGACGCCGCAGCTCCTGCGTCAATGGATCCGGCAGGCACAATTGGCAGACGTTACCCTCGATATCCGAGAATACGGCACCAGCCACGCCTATCAGCAGTCTGACTGGCTGTCAGACGCACCTTAACCTAAAATAGAGTAAGATAAGCATTGTATGAACTGGTTCAGGGTGTATTGATATGGGTTTGATCGAAAGCATTATTGGAACGTATTCAGATCGCGAACTGAAGAAAATCCGTCCCCCGATGTCTGCCGTCATTGCGCTGGAAGACCGTTTCCGTGGCATGTCCGAAGAGGAACTGCGTGGTTCGACGGATCGGTTCAGGCAACGACTGAAGCAGGGCGAAACAGTGGACGACTTGCTCCCGGAAGCCTTTGCGGCCGTAAGGGAGGCCAGTACGCGGGTTCTGGGCATGACACACTTCCCTGTCCAGATACAAGGTGGAATTGTTTTGCACCAGGGGCGTATCGCGGAGATGAGAACCGGTGAGGGCAAGACCCTGGTCGCCACCCTGCCGGCCTATCTCAATGCACTGCCAGGACAGGGCGTTCATATCATAACAGTCAACGACTACCTGGCCAGGCGTGACAGCGAATGGATGGGAAAGATCTATCGCTACCTGGGCCTGGAGGTCGGCCTGATTGTTCACGGTCTGGACCGGGACGAGCGAAGACGCTCCTATGCCGCCGACGTGACCTACGGGACCAATAACGAATTCGGTTTCGACTATTTGCGGGACAACATGGTCATGTCAATTGAGGATTGCGTCCAGCGTCCCTTACACTTCGCCATTGTTGACGAGGTGGACAGCATCCTGGTCGATGAGGCGCGCACACCCTTGATTATCTCCGGCGCAGGTACCGATTCATCCGAACTCTACCTTCGCGCTGAACAGTTTGTACGCAAATTGAAGCCCAAGTATGTCATCCAAAAAGAGGCTATGCGTACGGCTGAGGAGCTGGAAGAGGTAGAATCGGGAGCTGACTTCATCGTTGATGAAAAAGCAAAGAGTTCAGTCCTGACCAGACGCGGCGTCAAACGGGCAGAGGATTACTTCGGTATTGAGAACCTGTCCGATCAGGAAAACTATGAGATCAACCATCACATCACGAACGCACTGAAAGCGCACGGTACCATGCACGTTGACAAGGATTACGTTGTCAAGGACGGCGAGGTTATCATCGTCGATGACTTCACAGGACGCCTTATGTTCGGCAGGCGCTACAGCAACGGGCTGCACCAGGCCATCGAGGCGAAAGAAGGCGTCGAGATCCAGGACGAGAACAAAACGCTTGCGACCATTACTTTCCAGAATTACTTTCGTATGTATAAAAAATTGTCGGGGATGACAGGTACAGCCTTGACGGAAGAAAATGAATTCCGGCAGATCTATAACCTGGATGTGGTCTGCATTCCCACCAATATGCCCATGATTCGTTTTGACGCGCCTGACGCAGTCTACCGGACTGAGCAGGGTAAATACCAGGCGCTGCTGGAACAGGTAAAAGAAATCCACCAAACGGGGCAACCGATCCTGGTCGGCACCGTTTCCGTCGAGAAGTCCGAATTGCTTTCGCGCCTCTTTGTGCGCGAAGGAGTCCGGCACAATGTTTTGAATGCCCGCCACCACGAGCGCGAAGCTGAAATTGTCGCTCAGGCCGGTCGGTTCGGCGCCGTGACCATCGCCACCAACATGGCTGGCCGCGGTACGGATATCCTGCTGGGAGGCAACCCTGAGTTTTTGGCAAGACAGGAAATGCGCCGACAGGGTTATGAAGATGAGCTTATTGAACAATCGACGGCTCACAACGTTACGGACGATGAGGAAATCATCAAGGGGCGGCAGCTCTTTTCTTCTCTGCAAAGCAGGTATTCCAAGGAAATCGCAGCGGAAAAAAAACGGGTGATCGAAGCGGGAGGCTTGTGCATTGTCGGGACTGCACGCCATGAATCGCGCAGGATTGACAACCAGTTCCGGGGTCGGGCCGGCCGTCAGGGAGCTACGGGTATATCGAAGTTCTTACTTTCGCTTGAAGACGCT
>JAAZGN010000238.1 GCA_012511185.1 Clostridiaceae bacterium | reverse complement strand
TGCGACAGTATAAAGTTTTGGGGGAAGAAAATGGCATCTATTGCCAGGTTAAACGAGACATTCGCTTTGCCAGATTAAGCTGGATATTTTTTTCGCCTCACTGTCCAGCTTACATTGTCATTTATCTTTTGAGTCCCCGTACCCTTCCAGCGTTTGACAGCCGTAACGCGCTGTGCTACTATACTCCTGCTTGTCAGACGCGCGGGTCTTTTTTTTTGTGCGGACAAGTGTTTTGACTGGATTTTTGGAGGTCCCGATATGGCAAAGCCCGGTGCGCGTGAACGGATTACGCTGGCATGTTCGGAATGCAAGCAGCGCAATTACGACACCAAAAAGAATAAAATGCATACGCCGGATAAACTGGAATTGAAAAAATTCTGCCGGTTCTGCAACAAGCACACGATTCACCGCGAAACGAAGTAACCGAAAATTCACGGGAGTGGACGCAATGGCGAGTAAAAAAACAGCGGGCAGCCGCAGCAAAAAACCGGTGAAAAAGAGCAGAAAGCCGTCTTTGGGCGGGCGCCTGCGGAAATGGTTTGTCAATATCATCACCGAGTTGAAGCGGGTGATCTGGCCCGACAAGAAAAAACTGAGACAAAGCACCGTAACGGTCCTGCTCATCATCGCGATTTCGGTGGTCATCATACTTGTCTTCGACACAGTCATCTCTTTCATTATGCGTAAGACGGGAATCTACTCCACCAAGGAAACGTCGGACGAGGAGACGCCGGACCTGGAAGAGGAACAGACGTGGCGGAGCCGCGACGGGGCGGCTGTACGCCTTGCGGTTGACGGTGTGCGGATCGTCTTTGAGGGATAGAAGATGAGCGATTCGCCCGACAACCAAGAGGCGCTCTGGTACGTCATCCACACCTATTCCGGTTACGAGAACAGGGTGAAGGCGACCCTGGACCTCATCATCGAGAACCGCGGCCTCCAGGAGATGATCCAGGAGGTATTGGTACCGACCGAAACAGTGATTGAAATCAAGGACGGTAAGAGGCGCAACGTCGAGCGCAAGATTTATCCGGGCTACGTACTGATCAAAATGGTTCTGACCGACGAGATCTGGTACATCGTGCGTAACACACGCGGTGTAACGAGTTTTGTCGGGCCCTCGAGCACCAATCCGGTGCCCCTGACGGAAGATGAACTGGGCCTGATGGGCCTTGATTCCGACTGGGAACCGGTCATGGACTATGGTGTCGGTGATGATGTCCGCGTCATCAGCGGGCCGCTTGAAGGTTTTGACGGCAGGGTCGAGGAGATCAATATTGAGAAGAAAAAGGTGACCGTGCTGGTCTCCATGTTCGGCCGTGAAACACCGGTCGAGCTGGAGCTGACCCAGGTCATGAAACAGGATTAGGCATCAGACAGCCTTGCTGTTATGCAAATAATGATCGTAAGATCGGAAAAAATTGGGAGGTGGCCAAATGGCTAAGCCAGTAACCGCATATGTGAAGCTTCAGATTCCTGCGGGCCAGGCAACGCCGGCGCCGCCGGTTGGACCAGCTCTCGGACAACACGGGCTCAATATTGCCCAGTTCGTCCGGGAATTT
>JAAZGN010000222.1 GCA_012511185.1 Clostridiaceae bacterium | reverse complement strand
TGTGATGTCCATCCTGATTATATTGCATCATCAGAATATTATGTCTAGATTTATTTTCAAACTTTTCAGCAGGATGCAGATGCATAATTCTTTTGCATTTCAAAAGGTTAATGGGTGCCGTTCGGAAACGCGTTTTTGAGATAGGTTCTAATAAACTGGCTACCCTGATGGCCTTTAAGACTGCCGGGATAGCCACAGTCCAAACAGACTCAAGATGCATCTCGAAGGGAATAGGAAAAGGAGGAAAAGCAGAATATGAAAATCTGTTGCCTAAATAAAGCGGCTCTTCTTTGTGTATGTATGCTGTTCACTGCATTCATATGTTCGTCCTATGCTGGTGAGTCTGCACATTTTCCGGATGCGGTGGCAAGCGATCCCGCAGCAATGGGCTGGATGACCGGCTCGCCGCTGCCGACCGACCGGATTGTTCGGTTCGAAGATGGCAGCTATTTTCGTTTCCCGCAGATGCGTTGGAGTATTGCAAACTTCCGGCAGCTTATGCCTACCATAAACGTGTCGCGCGGTCTTGCCTCGCCCGGCAGGCTCAAACAAAAGCTTCGCCCTGATATCGACAGCGTCCGCTTCGTTCCGCTTGGCGGGGGTACACCAATGA
This sequence comes from Clostridiaceae bacterium, assembly GCA_012511185.1. GTDB lineage: Bacteria > Bacillota > Clostridia > Saccharofermentanales > DTU023 > UBA4923. The sequence goes on along the minus strand of JAAZGN010000222.1, from coordinate 1,424 downwards.
CCTGGAAACAGTCTCTGCTGGCGAACTACACTGATGGGGTCATTATTCTTCATCGCGGGCAAGTGGTGTACGAGCAATACGTTGGTGTTCTGAGCCCGCAAGGGCAGCATGGCGCCATGTCGGTTACCAAAAGCTTTGTGGGCACCCTGGCGGCTCTGCTGGTAGCCGAGGGGAAATTAAATCCGGACCGCCGGGTTGCAGACTATATCCCCGAACTGGCGAAGTCCGCCTTTGGAAATGCCACCGTGCGCCAGCTCATGGACATGACAACCGGCATCCGTTTCAGCGAAGACTATGCCGATCCTGGAGCCGAGGTCTGGAAACACGCGGCAGCCGGCAATCCATTACCGAAACCCGCAGATTACCAGGGGCCGCGAAGCTACTATGAGTTTCTAGTAACCGTTCAGCCGGAGGGTCGGCACGGCGAGGCTTTCCATTATCGTACTGCCAATACCGATGCACTCGGCTGGGTGCTGGCGCGCGTAAGCGGCATGAATGTGGCTGCCCTGTTGTCGGAGCGGATCTGGAGCCGCCTGGGTGCAGAACAGGACGCCTATATGACTGTTGATTCGATCGGCACTCCTTTTGCCGGAGGCGGTTTGAACACCGGCTTGCGTGATCTTGCCCGTTTTGGCGAGATGGTGCGTAACGATGGCCGATACAATGACCAGCGGATCCTTCCAACGGAAGTTACGGCAGACATCCGCCGTGGAGGAAACCGGGACCACTTCGCAAAGGCCGGCTACAAGCTGCTATCAGGCTGGAGCTATCGTAACATGTGGTGGGTGACTCATAACGCGCATGGTGCTTTCATGGCGCGCGGAGTACATGGCCAGGCACTCTACATTGATCCAGTGGCGGAAATGGTCATCGCCAGGTTTGCAAGCCACCCGGTTGCAGCCAATGCAGTCAATGATCCGACATCGTTGCCGGCTTATGAAGCCGTGGCAAGACATCTCATGGGACAGCGGGAACGATAGGCTGTTCAGCCCGTTTCAGTACTTTTAGCAGGGCAAAGCCGAAAAGGACTGCGATCTCGATTTCGTCGGGCCGAGCAATCCGCTTCTCTCCACCCAACACAATCAGGCCATCCAGCAACCGAGCGCCATTTGTTTTACTTCGGCGAACTACTGAAAATCCTCGACTAGGGTGCCACCAGTCTCCAGCCAGAACCTCCGTGTTAGTGGTGTCTCCAGTTTACTCATGTGTTACTCCGAAAACATAACGAAAAGCTAAGGGGCGCGGCGGCTCTTTGCCGCGCCCCTCTTCAGCGAATCGTTAGCCATCATCGAATGCAAGCCTCGACGAACTTGACGCCCAAAGGCGTGAGAACAACTGCATCAGTGCCCTTGTAGATGGTGGTCGGCTCGTCACCAAACTTGATGTTAGAAGACTTGATGACGGCCGGTGCGACACATTGCAGC
>JAAZGN010000027.1 GCA_012511185.1 Clostridiaceae bacterium | reverse complement strand
CAGGCCGGTTTTTTCCCGTGCAATCACGTACCGTATACCCAAAAATGCCTCACTGAAGAGGGTGGCTCCGCGGTACTGGTAGCTGTTGATCCCGTTATTTTGGAAACCAAAGCTTCTAAAAAACGAGACCGGGTCGCCTGGCGAAGTCGAAGCGAACAAAGATAACCCGCGGTAACCGTAAAGAGCAGGATCATTCGAAGTCTTGTGAGGTCGCAGCTCAAGCCGGTAGAAACCATCGCCCTGGTTGAGTTTGTCGACTTGACTGACTGCCTGGCGGATGGAGTGGACGGTATCCCCCGCCGAATAGCTGTCGCGGTTGCCATAATATTCATTGCGATCCATGTAGTAGAGCCCCGAAAAGGTGGAAAGGACTACTTCCAAAAGCATGACGGCAATCAGGATATTGACCTGGAGCCGTCCCTTGTATTTGCGGGCTCGAAAACTTGAGAAAATAAGGGTGTAGACAGCCATGAAGGCGATCGCGCCCCACTGGGTCCAGGGTGACAACTTGATGTCAGGCTCGATCGACGCAACGATGGGGATAACAAGCGTTATGCAGAGGCCAAGCAGGCCGATTTCAGCCGGGCGAAACTCACGCATGGACCTTAGACCGTCATAAGCGAGGGTCAACAGAAGCAGGATGACTACGAAAGAAAAACGATAGGGCAGCTGGTTGGGGTAATGCATGCCATGCCATAAAAAATTGAGGATATTGATGTCGAAAGACAAGAGGAGAAAGAGCAGCAACAGGGCGTTCAGAATTTTCTCGCGCAAACGGATCCGGCCGGAAAGAAAGAAGACCGGCAATAGAAGCAGGACAGGCAGGCCGCAGTAAAGATTGGGCGAGCCCGAACGGACGGTCGGCTGCAGGAAGGGAAAGAGCTGGCCCAGGTAAGCAAGCGGCCGTCCCAGGAGCTCGATTGTCTCAGGAAATCGGTCGCCCGCGGCTGAAGTAATGGCAAGCGACCGGTAGACGGGATAAAGAAGGACGGCGGAAAGAGCGGCACCGACAAGGGTCAGTCCGACGGTCCTGCCAAAGGTTTTAAGCCTCTCAAGCGGTTGCCTGTCTATTGTGTAGCGAAAAAGGATCACCGGATAGTATAGGGCCAGGAAGAGGCAGGCAAAAAAGGCAAGATAATAGTTGGTCACAAGCAATAGAGCAAGCGACAAAGGGTAAAGCAGCCACTTCTTGTCCCTGACCTGGCGTACCAGGGCCAGCAGGACAAGGGGCAGGCAAATCAGGGTATCCAGCCACATGATGTTCCAGGAGTAGGCAATGACATAGCCCGACAGGGCGTAAAAGGTTGAAAAAGCAACCGCAAGGGCGCCGCGCCGCCGAAAACTGATGCGGAGGTAGTAGAAGAAAGCCAATCCGGCGCAGCCGATCTTGATCAGGGTAATGACATAAACAGCCTCTGTCAGATAAGCTGGCGGGAACAAGAGCAGGAGCAGATTGAAAGGGCTGGCCAGGTAATAAGCGAAGAGGACGTAGAAATTGGTTCCAAGACCCGAAATGGTTGTGTAGAACAGGGAACTTGATGAAAGAAGCTTGTCGCGCAAAAGCGCGAGGAAGGGGGCGTACTGGTGGAAAAGGTCGACCGTCAGCATATGGCGTCCGCCGAAAGGGAACACCTGCAGTGCGCCGTAGGCAAGCCCCAGCACAGCAAAAGGAATGACGAAGGACATCAAGGCGAGCCCTTTTTTGTTCCAGAAAGGTCTCTTTTCTCTTTCAAGGGCATAGGTGCCTTGCGGCGGGCTCTTCATAAATATCTCCTGATGATCAATCAGCTGAGCCAGCCTGTAAGCCGGGTTCTGTCTT
>JAAZGN010000221.1 GCA_012511185.1 Clostridiaceae bacterium | reverse complement strand
GCCCAAACTGCTCATATCCATGAAGTTCGCGGGCCGGACGGACCGGGCAGCAGCGCTCGCCCCCTTGCTGGCGCGAACCATCCGCCGCCACCGGCTCACCGCGGACGCCATCATCCCGGTTCCCCTCCACCGGCGCAGGCAAGCCGAACGCGGCTACAACCAGGTGTCGGTCCTGGCGGATTGTCTGGCCTCATCGATTGATACCCCCGCGGTCAACTCATTGCTGGTGCGCCATCGCTACACAGAGCGGCAAAGTGAGGCGCCTTCGGTGAAAGAGCGGCAGCTCCACCTGGAGGATGCCTTCCGGCTCGATCCCGCCTGCCCCGCAGCTGCGTCGCTGGGGGGGCGCGCCGTTTTTCTTCTGGATGATGTATTGACGACCGGCGCGACCATGGCCGGGGCCGCCCGCCCGCTTCTGGAAGCCGGAATCCATGTGACGGGCCTGGTGGCGGCGACCGGCAAAGACCGCTATCAGGGTTTCCTCACAGCAGCGGATCAGTGGTAAGATAACCAAAACGTGAAAGAGGTGTTTCCCATGTCACTGAACGGGGCGATTGCCGCCGGCCTGATTATTCCAGGGATTATGACCGGTATCGGGGCCATTCCCGCCCTCTTTGCCAGGGATGTGCCGCGCAAATGGCTGGACATCATGCTCGGATTCGCGGCCGGTGTCATGTTGGCCGCCACCTGTTTCTCTTTGATTTTGCCCAGTATCGAGCACGGGGGCGGGGGAGTCATGGCTGTGCTTGTGACAGCGGCCGGTATCGTTGCCGGCGCGGTCATGATCGACTTGATTGACTACTACGCGCCGCACGAGCACCTGATATCCAAACACCACGAAGGCGTCGTGACCGATTCCCTGAAGAAGATCTGGCTCTTCGTCATTGCCATTACCATCCACAATATTCCCGAAGGGCTGGCCGTTGGCGTCGCCTTCGGCTCCAATAATCCCGCTCACGGGATTCCGATCGCAATCGGGATCGGCCTCCAAAACATGCCGGAGGGCCTTGCGGTCGCCTTCGCCTTGATGCGTGAAAAATACAGCGCCAGGATGGCTTTCTGGATCGCCCTGGTCACGGGCATCGTCGAACCCGTCATGGCTTTGCTGGGCTTCGGTCTTGTCCGTCTGTTCAAGCCCGCCCTTTCTTTCATCCTGGCTCTCGCGGCCGGAGCCATGCTTTTTGTGATCGTCGACGAGGTCATCCCCGAAACCCACAGCAGCGGCAACGAACGGGCCGCCAGCTACGCCATGGTAGCCGGCTTTGTGATTATGATGGTTCTGGACATCGCGCTGGGTTAATCGAAATAGGCATGTGACAGCTGGCCGAAGCGGTGATGACTGAGGCGGATCAAGCGGTCCATGGTGAAGGGCGGTATCCCCAGGATCTGGTAGATGTCAAGCGACCCCGGCGCCATGGTCTAGCGGATGGTCCCGGCGAAATCGAGTTGCGATTTGATTTCTGTCAGAAAACTTAACATGAGGAAGGGGTCGTGGATGAAAAAGACGACGGCCAGGAGGCAGGCGAAGGTGTCTTTTTGTCCGATGCCCTGATGGTATTCCGGCAGGGACAGAAGGCCCTCAGGCAGAATGGAGAAGAGCGGTTCCTCAGGGATCAAGCCGGTCATCTCGCTGGGGAAGACCCGCTCACCGTGTGCGATGGTGTTGCGGTACTCGCGCAACAGTTCAAGCGCGGCATCGAGGAACTGACTTGAATGCTCCGGCGGTTCTCCGCCGGGGACCGGCCCTGATTCGCCCCACAGCATTTTGGCGCAGATTTCTTCCCGGTCCTCCTCTTTCAGGATCTTGTACCACTGGATGGCGAGACCGAACTCGATGTCGTGGACGAACATCCAGGGTGGCAGCTGGCGGTTGCCGGCAAGAAATTTATGTGAATAGGCATGGCTCCTGGTATCGGAAAGAAGAAATTTCAGCTTGCTTCGCAGGGTCCGAAGGGTTCCTTCGACGGACTTATTGGAAGGGTCGTAGTGGCCCTGATAAAAAAAGTTATTGCGCGGGTTGTCGATCTTGTCACGGCTTTCGGTTCCAAACTTGCACGCGACCAGGTAGGCGAGTTTGGTCTTGAAGGAAGCTTCGACGTAGAGAATTCCTTTCAAAAGAACATGGTAAAAGTTGACATTCAGCATGTGCGCCAGCTGCAGGTCGAGGATGGAAGGCCGGCCCTCAAATTCCCGCTTGTCGAGGCCGCCGTAGAGATGCTTGTTGAGATTGACCAGGGAATAATAGGAAAAGGTGCTGAGCGCTTCGCGGGCTTCTTTTTCATCGGTGACTTCGATGCCACGGCTGCGCATGAAGTCGATCTGCTCGGTGTAAGTACGGAATGTTTTGTGTTTCAGCATGGCGGGCCCCCTTTTGTGTTCTCATTATCTCACTGCCCGGCCGGTTTGTAATCGCGGTCTTTGACCCGCTTGTAAGGCTCGGCGGCCGGCGCCGGCTCAGGATCACCTTTCCCATCCATCCACCAGCGGCCGGACAGGGGGGAATAATAGAGGGGTATGTCCCTGCCGGCGATCCGGCACAGCCAGCATTCGCCGGAACCGGCCGACCGCGCCGCCCGGCGGCCCACATAAAGGGAGCGGGTGATTTCATAGCGTGAGCCGTCCTCCCATGTGATCGCAAGCGGGTGGCGCGCGCCGGAGGCACTCATTTCGAGGAGGACGGAAACGAAAACCGGCCGGCTCACGGGCCGAAGAATCCGATCGGATGAATGACATTTTCATTTTTGATGTCGTGTCCGGTGAGCGAGCGGTCGGCAAGCAAGATTCCGCGCCGGACAGCCAGGCCGCCGTAGCGTCCGCGAAGCGAGTCAATGGTGTTCTCAAGGCGCCATACAGCCTGCCGCCGTTTTTCCTGGGGGAGGAAGGATTCCTGGTTCAGTTTCGAAAGCGGAATGAGGTTGCAGGCGCGGACGCCAAGGCTGCGGATCCACTGCCCCTGCCTGAAATTGGCCATGATGAGCTTGAAGGCTTCCGGCGCGATCTCGGAACAAAGCTGGGAGGGGAGGGGGAGAGGGGCCTGGCGCTCGATATTGTAAAGCTGGTAGTCGCGCAAGCTGACCTGGACCGTCCGCGCCGCCATGCCGGCGTCGCGCAACCGGCTCGAAACCGACTCGGTCAGCATATAGGTGACTGCCTTGATGTCCTGCTCCGTGTAAAGGTCGTGCCGCGTTGTGATCGAGTTGCCAACCGATTTGACAGGGATCTCCCTTCCCGAAGAGGCAACGGGCGTTGTATCGAGGCCGGCGGCAAAGGAGTAAAGGCTCAAGCCGACAATGCCGAACATGGTGCGCAGGAAGTGCGGCCCTGCCGCAACAAGCTGGCCGATGGTCCGGATGCCGACACGCCGGAGTTTGCGGTAAGTGGCGTGCCCGACATAAAGTAAGTCTTCAACGGGGCGTGAATAGACAATGCAAGGGTAATTGTCGCGCGAAATGACGGTTGTGGCGTCCGGTTTCTTCAGGTCGCTTCCCAGCTTGGCGTAGATTTTATTCCAGCTGACACCCACGCTCACGGTCAGGCCGAGTTCCTCTTTCACCCGGGCCCGTAATTGTTCGGCGACAGCAAACCCGTCATGGTCGGGACATCCGGTCAGATCCATCCAGCACTCATCGATCCCGAAGGGTTCGACGCGGTCCGTGTATTCGCAGTAAAGGGCGCGGGCCAGCCGGCTGAAATGAAGGTAGCTTCGATAGTCGGGCGGAACGAGGATAAGTTGGGGACATTTCTGTTTGGCCTGCCAGATCGTCTCCCCCGTCTTGATCCCTGCCCTTTTGGCCAGCCGGTTTTTGGCCAGCACAATGCCGTGGCGGTTGGCAGGATCGCCGGCAACCGCGCAGGGCACCGTCTTTAAGGAGGGCTGCCGGAGCATTTCCACGCTGGCGTAGAAGGAGTTCTGATCGACGTGCAGGATGACCCGGTCTTTCATTCCTGCAGGCCTCCGCTCAAAAGGGAGGATTCGATGGACCAGCGGTGGGAGGCGGCGTCGTAAAAGAGGGTGACAGGACGGTTGTCGACCAGGCAGGAAAAACGCCAGTCCGTGGAACCATCCTTGGCGATATTGCGCTGCGGCGCTTGGAGACGCCGGTTGATCGTAAACTCCGAACCGTCATCAAAACGAAGCTTGAGTGGGAAAAGATCACCCTGGGAGGTGATCTCTGCCACAACCGTGACGTACCTGCGTTCCATCCTCTACCTCAATCGAACAATCGTTCGTATTGAGCTTAACACGTACATACGTTCGGTGCAAGTGCTGGCCGGCTATCTCAGATTTGATTTGATCTCTTTGCCTGCCTGGTCGTATTTTTTTTGTTTGCCGGTGATGGTTTCGATCTTTACCTTCCAGACATCGGTCCGGTCCAGGCTTCGGGCGACCGCTTCATCAAAATGATCCATATAGGCCGGGGTGTAGCGGAGGCTGATTGCCCGAAGCGCCCTGATCTTTTCTTCTTTGCCGGTGACTCTGTATGCCACTCCGCTCACGATGGCTGATTCGTATTCCGTGGAAAAATCATCGGTGCGCGGCTTGACATGAGCGGCGCATGCGATCGAAACGCACGGATCGTGGCGCAAGGCATCGAGTTTCGTCCCCCTGGGCGCGCAGTGAAAATAAATGAAATCGCCGATTCTTACAATGGAAAGTGGAATCCCATAGGGCCGCCCGTCCGGCAGAACAGCACTTAGTACGGCATAGGGACATTTGTCAACGACCTCCAGCGCAAAGCTTTCATTCGTTTTCCTGTCTTTTCGTCTCATAATCCATACCGGCCTTTCCATTCAAGTTGGATAAACCAACCCCATTGTACGACAGCGGTCGTGGTCGTGTGAAGAAAAAAATATCCGGCGGTTTCGACACGTGCCGCTTCTTCCGGTAGACTTATGGAAAACAAAAGATGAGAGGAGCCCTTATGTGACTCATCGTTGAACTGATCGCCTGGATCGGGCGAAAGCTGAAACAGTCGGCTGATTACCTTGGCAAAAAAATCCGTGAGAAATAAAAAAGGCTGTTTCAAAATGAGATGGCCTTCTTCCTGTGCCTGGAAACTGTCGGTTGAAAGCAAATACATCGCTGGTGCCGATGCTTTACGCTTAAACATAAAAGGGGGTGTCCTCTGACACTTTTCAGTGTTTAAGACAGCCCCTTTTTGTATGGCGCGCCCGCCAGAATTTGAATCCGGAACCTTCTGATCCGTAGTCAGACGCTCTATCCAGTTGAGCTACGGGCGCGTGACAGCTCTACCATACTAGCGCCCGTGTCAGGGCTTGTCAAGATCGCGACCGGCCGCCTGCGTCAGTTCGAAGATCAGGGTAATCCTGGCAATGTAATCGGACTCCACCTGGAAAGCCAGGGTCATCACGGCACCCTCTTCCTGGAGATGAACCAGGTAACCGTTTTCACGGACGAAGGGATAGCGGAGGTAGAGTTCATGAACCGAGTCGCCCGGCCGGAGCCCCGATCCTGTTTCAAAAATGCTGTAGGAAAGGAAGACCTGATGAACTTCGCCTTCAAATGTCAGGGACGATGGTTCGCAAGTCCCGACGGCCTCGACAATCAGCCCGGGCCATGTGACGCGAAATAATCTGCTGTCCGCATTTTCGGCGCCTGCAATTTCCAGGCTGAGAGGTATTCCGAGTAATTCAACCATCGTTTCCGATTTGATTTGCGCCTTCATGCCTGCCTGATCAAAAAGGGGCTCTCCGTTGCAGGATAAAATCGTGTCATCCGGGTTGAGAATCTGCGGTATTTTTTCATCCGCCCGAAACCTGCCATCGGTCTCCGTAAAGACGACGTTTCGGGTCTTGACAGTCCCCGCGTCTGCGGAAAGGAGTTGTTCCTCAAAGACTGCCCGCCCCGGGATCATCTCCACACAGCGGTAGCCCCCCTTGCCGGAGACGACCTGGTCGCTGTAATAGGACGATAAGTCCCCGGCACGCCGATCGATCGCGGATCGCTGCGTTTCGGTGCGGATTTCCGTGTTATGCCGGAGCAAGGCCGTAAGAGCCTGTTGCGAACCGGTCGCGAGCGCATCAAGATAAAGGACGACGTAATCGTAAAGGAGGGCTTGTTTTTGCAGCCAGGACTTGGAAAAACAGGGAATCCCGGCCTCGTCCATGGTCACAGGAATGGAAAATTTTATTTCACGGAGATCGGAGGTTCGCGCCTTGATCCACCAGATGGATGCGCCGCCGGGTTTGGGCGTGAGCTGCTTTTCCGATTTGGCCGCGTAGCTGCGCATCAATTCGCTCTCCTCGTCTGTCGCACGGTAGTAGGACGAAATGCTGCCCGGAAGGCATTCAGCCAAAAAGGACACATAGCGGAAAAATTCCGCTTGTGAGATCTCACCCCGCTGGCTTGACGGGATGGCTTCCCATATATTGCTTCGATATTCTATCTGCGTAATGGCCAGTGTGATCAGGCGGACCCACTCGTCCTCGCGGAAATATTTCTCATTTTGCGGACGCAGCAAAAAAGGTGCGTCGCTGTTTTCCGCGGTTAACTCGCTCGGAGGGGAAAGAGAGGTGCAGGCGGTCAAAAGGCAGGCGGCAACCAAAATCAAAGCAGCAAGCTGGAGCCATCCTGCATGAAAACGCTTATGATACCGATTTCGAGTTATGATGCCCACCAAAGTCACCTTAAGTCGCATAAGCCATAAGTGGCGCTGCCTCTTTATTTTGCCCCAAGCAGTCTTTCACATCAAGGATCGGGACATAGGCCCTTTTTGTCCCGCTGCGATGCCGCCTCGAAAACAATGATGCCACAGGCGACTGCCGCGTTGAGCGAATTGATCCGGCCGTGAAGCGGAATCGATAAAAGAAAATCACAATGCCCGGCAAGGCTTTGCGACATGCCCTGGCCCTCGCTGCCGACGACCACAGCGATGCTGCCCGCGTAATCGACCTTCCGGTAGCAGGTGGCCGCTTGCGCGGCTGTCCCGTAAATCCAGAAGCCTGCCTCTTTCAACATCAGGATGGTTTGGCTCAGGTTGTTAACGCGGCAAAGCGGGACATGCTCAACAGCCCCCGCGGACGCTTTTGCGACCGCTGCGTTCAGTGGCACGGATCGGCGTTGTGGGATGACAACAGCATCGATTCCCGCGCCGTCGGCGATACGCAGGATGGCGCCGAGATTGTTGGCATCCTGTATGTGATCGAGCAGGAGAAGAAAGGGGGAGTGATCCTTTTCTTTGCAGGTTCGCAAAATCCCGCCAAGATCAGCGTAAGCATAGGGCGCCACCTCGGCGATGATGCCCTGGTGGGCGCGGGTCAAGGCCATGCGGTCCAATACCGAGCGGCTGACATGGCCGACGACCGCGCCTTGCCGGCGGCAGCGGGCCGCCAGATGGGCAAGATCCCCGCGGGCATTCTCCATCACGAAGACACGGTTAATGGACCGGCCGGCAGCCAGCGCTTCAGCAACCGGGTTGCGGCCCTCAATCCGGGTCAATTCAAGGTTCTGGTTTTCGCTCTGTTTCACTGTCCTGCTTATTAACTCCCCCCGGTGAATCGAGCGAGTAGGCGATCAGGGCGCTTGCCCGTTCTTCTTTGCCCTGCAGCCATAGCCATCCGATCAGTGCCTCGAAAGCGGTCGCTTTCCGGTAGTCTGTCAGTGCGGCATGCCGGGGCATGCTGGATGTGTGGAAGTTGCGCGCCCGTTTCAGAAGATTGCGTTCGCTTTCTTCCAGGGGGAAAAGGCTATTGTCTTCGTCCAGCCTCCCGGCCAGGACTGCCTGCCCCCCGGCACTGACATATTGGGTCGCCAAATGATGAAGCGTGCCGGAAGTTGCCTTGCATTCCCCGGAAAGCCTGGTCCTGATGTAGAGTTCGAAGACGGCGTCACCGACCCAGGCCAGGGTTGAAATGGAGCAGGAAAGAAGCTCCCGCTCCGACAAGACAGGTTTTCCCAAAACAACCTTTGTTTTCAAGCCTTCCCCCTGGATCTAGGCGACGGGGATGACGCGCACGCCTTGAGGTGTGTCCTCAATTTTATAGCCCTTGGAGAGGACTTCATTGCGGATGGTGTCGGCTCTTTCAAAATCGCGGTCCTGCTTGGCCCTGGTTCTTTCTTCGACAAGAACCATAATCTCATCCGGTATGGCGACTTCTTTCTTTTCAGGATCCAGACCCAGGATACCGCACAGTTCGAGAATGGCGGACCGGGCCTCAAGCAGCCGATCCGCAGCCACCCGTCCGGAGGCGGCAGCCGTGTTGGCGGCGCGCACCAATTCGAATAAGGCAGCGATGGAGTCGGCGGTATTGAGGTCGTCGTCCATAGCCTCTTTCCAGTCGTGACGGAAAATTTCAATGGCCTTGGCCAGGTCTTCTTCCTCAGATCCGTCACCGGATTTTACCTTGGAAGCGGCCGCCACATAGGCCAGGTGATCGACACTGGAAGTGATACGCTGCCAGCTGGTTACGGCCGCATCAAGCAGGTCGTCGGAAAAATTGAAAGGCATCCGGTAGTGGGCCTGGAGGATGAAGAAGCGAATGACGGGATAGGGATATTTCCCGGCCAGGTCGCGAACCGTGAAAAAATTGCCTGCTGATTTGGACATTTTCTCGTGATCGACATTGACGTAGCCGTTGTGCATCCAATAACGGACGAAGGGCTTCCCTGTTGCCGCTTCGCTTTGGGCGATCTCGTTCTCGTGATGCGGGAAGGTCAAGTCGACACCACCGGCGTGGATATCGATGGTTTCACCGAGATTGGCCAGGCTCATGGCCGAGCACTCAATGTGCCAGCCGGGCCGGCCTTCGCCCCAGGGACTGGGCCAGGAGGGTTCACCGTCTTTCTTGAACTTCCACAAAACAAAATCGAGCGGGTTTCGCTTGCCCTCCATCTCCGCCATGCGTTCACTGGCACCGGCCACCAGATCGTTGAGATTATGGCCGGAGAGCTTGCCATAGGCGGGGAAGGTATCGATGGAAAAATAAACACCATCATGGCTGGTGTAGGCATGCCCCTTGTCCATCAGCATCTGGATCAGGTGGATGATGTCGCCGATGGATTCCGTCGCCCGCGGATGGATGGTCGCCCGCATGATATTGAGCGCGTCGGCGTCCTTATAGTATTCCCGGATCATTTGCCCGGCCAGTTCCGCTGTTGAAATGCCTTCGGTCCTGGCCCGGATGATGACCTTGTCATCAATATCGGTAAAGTTCTGGACATAAGTCACCTGGTAACCCAGCCAGAGGAGGTATCTTCTCAGCGTGTCGTAGACAATAAAGGGTCTGGCGTTTCCCAGGTGAAAATAGTCGTAGACGGTTGGGCCGCAGACGTAGATCCGGAAATGATTATTTTCAAGGGGTGTCAGTTCTTCTTTTTGTCTTGTCAATGAGTTGTAAACTCTCACAACCGCTCCTCCAAGGTCAAGGCAGGTGTCCTGTTCGCAAAAGGAAACCCGAAATGCCGCACTCCTTTTTTGATACCCAGCCTACTAGCCAGGTGGGTGCCCTGCGGTGGTCTTAGAATGTCCTTTGGAAAGGCCTATCCCTATTCCACATCGACCCGGACTCCCCTTCAAAAAATGGTGGTCCAAAAACAAGAGTGCCGCGCATTTCATGCAACTTTATGATAGCACGATTGCAGGAGTGCTTCAAATCTTCCTGTTACAAGGCCGCGTCACAAAAGGCCGCCATGAATAGGCGCGTGATATAGTATCATATGGACAAAAATGCAGCTGACGCGCTCCCGCGGGACCGCGGCGGCTCACCGACAATAAACATTCAAGGAGGACGTTATGACGTCACAGAAAGTTTCGGAAGACCAGAGGACCGCCATACTGGCCGTTGAGGTCCCGCCGGAAGAGTTCAAACAATCACTGCAGGCTGCCCATCGCAAAAATGCCCGCCATTTTCAAGTGCCGGGCTTTCGCAAGGGGAAAGCGCCTTATCCGGTCGTGGTCCGCCATTACGGTGAAGATATTTTGTATGACGACGCGCTCGGGATCGCCCTGCCCAAAGCGTACGGCCTGGCCCTGGAAGAACACGAAATCGCCCCTTTTTCCGACCCGCGCTTCAATGTCAAGGAGATCAGCGGCCAAGCCGGTCTCGTCTTTGAGGTCAGCGTGGCCCTGAAGCCTGAGGTGAAACTCGGGCAATATGAGGGTCTGGAAGCCTACCGGCCCCCTGCCGAGGTTGAAGAAGAGGCGGTTGACCGCAAGATTGAAGAGGCCCGGGAGCGTGTTTCCCGCCTGGTGCCCGTGACGGACCGGCCGGTAGAAAAAGGGGACCGGGTTACCATCGACTACAAGGGTTTTCGCGACGGGCAGGCCTTCGAAGGCGGCGAGGCGGAAGGCCATCAACTGGAAATCGGGTCGGGATCTTTTATTCCCGGCTTTGAGGAAGGCCTGACCGGTCACAGCACAGGCGATGAATTCGATCTACCGCTGACCTTCCCCGAGACTTATCACGCGGAAGACCTGGCGGGACGCGATGTTGTTTTCAAGGTCAAAATCCAGGAGGTCTTTGTCAAGGAATTGCCGGAGATTGACGATGAGTTTGTACGCGATGTCAGCGACAGCTGTGATACGGTGGAAGAGTACCGGGCCGGGATCCGTGAGGAGCTGTCCCGGGAGATGAATGCCCGGGCTGACCAGGCCTTCGAGCAAAACATCATCGACAAGATCGTGGCCGGCTCAACCATTGAGCTTTCTGATCTCATCGTTGAGGATGAAATTGACCGGGCCATCGAACGCCAGGAACAGCAGTTCGCCATGTATGGACTCAGCTTCAAGGATTTTTTGCAATACTCCGGCCAGACCCCGGCCCAATACCGCGCCGGCCAGGCCAGGAAATCCCGCAAACTGATTGAAAGCGCCTGGGTGGTCGAAACTATCCGCGAGACGGAGAAAGAGCGGTTTGAGCTGAGTGAGGATGAGTTTGAAAAAGCGGTGGGGGAAGCAGCTGAGGAAGCAGGTATTTCGGTCGAACTGTTCCGGGAACAGTATTTGAAAACCGACCACGATGAGGAGCATTTGCGTCACGATTTTGAGAACCGGAAACTGCTTGACTGGCTGAAGGAAGTCAGCCTTGTCACGGATGTGGCGCCCGAGCCGGAGGAAGAGGACGACCATGACCACGGTCACGACCACGATCACGATCACGACCATGATCATGAAGAATAAACCAACAATTGAACCTCGAAGAAATGGAGGATACAAAGATGAACTTGACGGATGAAACCCGCTTTGACCTGGCCCGGATGAACCTGGTGCCCATGGTGGTCGAACAGACAACGCGTGGGGAACGCTCTTACGATATTTTCTCCCGGCTCCTGAAGGAGCGCATTGTGATCCTGAGTGACCAGGTCAACCACGTCACCGCCAGCCTGGTGATGGCGCAGTTCCTTTTCCTGGAGGCGGAAGACCCTGATAAAGATATTCAATTCTACATCAACAGCCCGGGCGGGGAGATTTCCTCGGGGCTCTTGATTTATGACACCATGCAGTACATCAAACCGGATGTCCAGACCATTTGCATGGGCATGGCGGCCAGCATGGGAGCCTTTCTTGTGGCGGCCGGGACCCCGGGCAAGCGCTTTGCCCTGCCCAATGCCGACCTGATGATCCATCAGCCAAGCGGGGGCGCGCAGGGGCAGGCCACAGACATTACCATCGCGGCAGAATACATCGTGCGGTTAAAAAAACGCCTGAACGAAATTCTGGCAGAAAAGACAGGACAGCCTTATGAGGTCATCGAGCGCGACACCGACCGCGACAGGTGGTTGTCGGCAGAAGAAGCCCTCGGGTACGGTCTGATCGACAAGATCATGACCAAACGCGTCTAGTACGCGCCAGCAAACGAGGAAACAGCCATGTCAGACAGAAAAGACCAGGACCAATACAAGTCACTGCACTGTTCCTTTTGCGGAAAAACGGAAAG
>JAAZGN010000220.1 GCA_012511185.1 Clostridiaceae bacterium | reverse complement strand
GCATGATATCTCCTCCTTACCAACTGGCCTTGCGACCGCCAGGGATCTGTCCTTTATAAGCGAGCTCACGGAAGCAGAGGCGGCAGACACCGAATTTACGGATATAGGCGTGGGGCCGCCCGCACAGTTGGCAACGGTTCTTCTGACGCGTCGAAAATTTCGGGTCGCGCTGCGCTTTGATAATCATTGATTTTTTTGCCATGAACTACTCCTCACTAATTCCGGAAGGGCATGCCAAGCTCGGTGAGCAAGGCCTTGGCCTCTTCGTCCGTTTTGGCCGTCGTGACGATGGCGATATCAAGGCCGTTGATCTTGTCGATGCTGTCGTAGTCAATTTCAGGGAAAATCAACTGCTCACGAGCCCCGAGCGAATAATTGCCATGGCCGTCAAATGAGTTGGCGCTCAGGCCGCGAAAGTCACGGACACGCGGCAGGGCAATGCTGATCAGCCGGTCAAGGAAATGGTACATGCGATCGCCGCGGATGGTCACCTTAACACCGTTGGGCATGCCCTCTCTCAACTTGAAGTTGGCGACCGACTTTCTGGCATTGACAACCACCGGCTTCTGGCCGGCAATGGTTGTCAAATCGCGCACAGCCGATTCCACCGCCTTGGGGTTTTCGCGGATATTGCCGATCCCCACATTCAGGACGATTTTTTCCAGCCGGGGGACCTGCATGATGGAGGAATAACCGAACTCCTTCATCAGGGTGTCACGCACTTCATCCTTGTATTTATCTCTCAGTCGATTCATGCGCTACTCCTTCTTTCCCTTGTTGACCACGGAGATGGTCGCGCCACAGGACTTGCAGAAGCGGACCTTGTCACCGTTTTCCAGATATTTCCTCCCGACTTTGGACGGGCGTTTGCACTTCTGACAGACCAGCATGACGTTTGAGGCGTCGATAGGCATCTCCTGGCGGATAATTCCACCCTGCTGGGTCTGGGAGCGCGGCTTGACGTGACGTGTGGCAATGTTGACACCTTCCACAATCACGCGCCCCTTGGCGGGATAGGCTGCGATAATCTTGCCGGTTTTACCCGCGTCCTTGCCGGTCAGGACATAGACCTGGTCGTCCACCTTGACATGTAATTTATTTCGGGACATCCTTTCCTCCTTAGCCATTACAGAACCTCCGGCGCCAGGGAGAGAATCTTCATGTAGTTCTTCTCACGCAACTCGCGGGCGATGGGTCCGAAGATACGCGTCCCCTGCGGGTTGCCGTCGTCTTTCAAAATAACCGCTGCATTCTCATCAAAACGGATCACCGAACCATCCTTGCGCTGAATGCCGGATTTTGTCCGGACAACCACGGCTTTGACGACATCGCCTTTTTTGACAGTGCCGCCCGGAGCAGCCTCCTTGACGGAACAGATGATTACATCTCCGACGTTGGCGTAACGGCGGCCTGTTCCACCGAGCACCCGGATGCACATCAGCCGTTTGGCGCCGGTGTTATCGGCGGATCTGAGCCTGGATTGTACTTGAATCATTGACTTTGTCCTCCCGAACCCGCCGCCTACCTGGCCTTCTCGATGATTTCAACGAG
>JAAZGN010000026.1 GCA_012511185.1 Clostridiaceae bacterium | reverse complement strand
GTAGAAATATTGGGGTTGCAAGCCGCAGTCGTGCATGACTTTTAATATGTAGGCCTGGTAGCGGTTCTTGGGCACGATCTTGTGTGACTTGACAGCTTCCCCGATAATTTCGCCGACGGGAATGCGGGGCGACAGACTGGAATAAGGATCCTGGAATATCATCTGCATTTGCGGACGCATCTTGCGCAAGGCCCTCTTTGACATTTTCGACAGGTCCCTGCCGTCAAATAACACCTGACCGTCCGTCACATCGATCAGGCGGAGGATGGTTCTGCCCACCGTTGTTTTGCCGCAACCCGACTCACCGACAAGACCCATGGTCGTTCCGCGCTTAATGGTGAAGGAAACGTCATCCACAGCCTTGACATAAGAACGTCTCTTGCCAAACCCGAATTTGGAGATGGGGAAGTACTTCTTAAGGTGATTGACTACGAGGATGTCGTCGCCGTCTTTACTATTTTTCAAATTTTCCTTTGTCATAGTCTTCTACCTTATACTCTCCATTACCTCTTCTTCCTGAAGGATCTCATCACCGAAAAGAAAGCAGGCCGTGGCATGATGCTCATTGAAATGTGTCATCCCCGGGTAGAGCTCATGGCAGATTGGCATGGCTTGATCGCAGCGGTTACAAAAGTAGCAGTGGTCCGGCATGTTGATCGGATTGGGTACCTGACCCCTGATGCTGTAAAGACGATCTCCGACCGTCTCACCGCCCGGCTTGGATTTCATCAGACCAATTGTATATGGGTGCTTGGGGTGGTGGAAGATCTCTCTGACAGTGCCCTGCTCGACGATGCGCCCCGCGTACATGACGACGACATAGTCGGCCATCTCCGCGATTACGCCAAGATCGTGCGTAATGAACATGATACTGCCTTCGTATTTATCCTTGATTTCCCGTAACAGTTCCAGGATCTGTGCCTGAATGGTCACATCGAGGGCTGTTGTCGGTTCATCTGCAATAACCAGTCTTGGATTACAGGACAAGGCCATGGCGATCATAACGCGCTGGCGCATGCCCCCCGACAGCTCATGCGGATAATTGCCGTAAATTTTTTCGCAGTCGGCAATACCGACCAGCTTCAACATGTCAATCGAACGCTTTTTTGCTTCCGCGTCCGACTTGACTTCCTCGTGTACCAGGAGCACTTCGTCAAGCTGCTCTCCCACCTTAAAAACGGGGTTGAGGCTTGTCATGGGTTCCTGGAAAATCATGGCGATCTCTTTGCCGCGAATCTTCAGCATCTGATCCTTGGGCATTTGGGTGATTTCATAAACCTTGCCGTCGCTTGCCTTGTAACGGATGCTGCCGGCCACGATCTGACCGGTAGGCGCCTGAACAAGCTGCATGAGGGAGAGACTGGTTACCGACTTGCCGCAGCCCGACTCACCGACGACACCCACAATCTTCCCCTGAGGGACATCGAAGCTGACACCATTGACCGCCTTCACGGTCCCGACATCGGTGAAAAAATAGGTGTGCAAGTCCTCAAACTCGACCACATTGCCGGGATCCCGCATGACGGTCAAATATTCTTTTTCAGGAACATTTTTCCTGGCTTTCTCCCGCTCGAACCTCTTGATGATCCGGTTATTATTCCGGCTGATACGCCGTTCCTCCCGAAGTGACAGGTAAACGGAATCATCAATGCCTTCGATTTTTTTGCGTTTAAATACTTTAAGCCGTGCCAAAGTGGTCACCTACCTTTTCATTCTGGGGTCGAAGGCGTCGCGGAGGCCGTCGCCCATGAAACTGAAACCCAGAACCGCGATTACAATTAATACGCCTGCCGGTATCCACATATTGGGATAGTTGGCAAGAATTTCCTGGCCTTTCGAAGGATCCGCCAGGGCGATCATGGATCCCCAGGCCGCGCGTGGGAAGGGAACACCAAGACCTAAATAGGACAAGGTTGATTCGTAGAGGATGACGCCGCCCAGGCCGAGCGTTGCGCTGACGATGAGCTGGGGCATGGCGTTTGGAACCAGATGTTTGAAGATCTTCTTGAAGGCGCTGATGCCGGTCGTCTCAGCTGCCATCATGTACTCCTGCTCGCGCAGCATGAGGATCTGGCCTCTTACCAGGCGCGCGACGCCGGTCCAGCCCATCAAGGTGAGAAAGGCCATTAAATAGTAGATCCTGTGTTCAGCTGGGATAGACTCGATGGAACTGATGGTTGCCGACAAAATGAGCAGGATAGGCAAACCGGGCAGGCAGGCGAAGATATCGACAATCCGCATGACCACCTGGTCAACCCACTTGCCGAAGTATCCCGCAAGCCCGCCGAGGATGATCCCTATAGCCGTTTCCATGATAATGACAATGAAAGAGATCAGCAGCGAGATCCTGCCCCCGTACATAAGGCGGGTCAGGATGTCAAAGCCGGCTGTGTCGGTGCCCAGCCAGTGATCCTTTGAAGGTGGTGCTTTAAACTGCACCACGGTCTTGGATTTATCGTAGTATTGGTAGGGTCTTCCGTCGGGCCCTTTGAAGTCGGCTTGCGACACCATCTCCGAATCTCTTTCGATCTTGAAAACCTGTGTTTCCTTGTATTTCCATGTCAGGTCGATGATCAAGGGTCCCACAAAGGAGAACACAAAGACGAAGACGACCATGGTCAGGCCGACAATGGACAATTTGCTCTTGAAAAAGCGCTTGGCCACCATGCGAGCAGGGGAGATGACCCGGAAATTCTCCTCAAAACCTGCCTCGACATGATCCTCCATGTCGACATACTGTTGAGCTTTTTTATTTTCATTATTCATTTCCATGACAGCCCCCCTTTCTAAGACAGTTTGACCCGCGGGTCAACCACCATGTACATCAGATCGGAGAGCAACATGCCCGCCACGGTGAGAATGGCCAGGAACATGTTGTAGCCCATGATGAAGGGGATATCCCCTTGCTGGGTGGCCCGCAGGGCCATGTAGCCAATTCCTGGAATGGCAAAGACCGATTCCGTAATCATGGCACCACCGAACAGACCGGGCAGCATCCCTGACAGGGAGGTAACCAGGGGGATCATGGTGTTTCTGAATGCGTGCTTGTAAGTCACCGTGTGCTCCGACAAACCCTTGGCCCTCGCTGTCCGGATGTAATCAGAATTGAGGACTTCCAGCATATTGGTCCGGGTGAACTTCATAACGCCCCCGATACCCAGCAAAGTCAGAACCGTGATGGGTAGGACCAGGTGCCAGGCTTTGTCTGCCAGAACGGCCAAATGCGCGTCCGCTACAAAGACCTTGGTCGCGGTGACCAGGCCCTGCAGGGGGAAGATCTTGAGTTTGAGGGCGAAAATGTTCATCAAAAGTGCAGATAAAAAGAAGGATGGCAGGGATGTGCCCATCATGGCAAAGACCGACACTGTGTAGTCGTAAGTACTGTATTGGTTAACAGCTGCCTTGATTCCCATAGGTATCCCGATAATGATCTCAAGGATGTAGGAAAAGAAAGCGATGAAGAACGAAATCCAAATATACTCACCCAGCACCTTGGTAACCGGTTTTCCATAAAGGAAGGAGAATCCAAGATCCCCCGACAAGGTACTCTTCAACCACTTCAGGTAACTGGTAGTAATCCCTTTGAAACTCTTATCGGCAAGTCCATAGAGCTCCTTGAGGCGCTGCACATCGTCCAGGGTCATGGAGCCATTTTGAACGGCAGCCGACGTCTGGTTATCGATGTAGTCAGAGGGCATCAGCATGCTCAACATGTAGATAAGTACTGACACACCCACGATGATGAGCAAGGCCAGGCCCAACCTCTTCAATATATACTTCAACATATCAATCCTCTATTCGTCAGAAAACCATGCTTCTTCCGACAATATCACCGTTTGGTTTATTTTGACGTCTTGCGGACAAACTGTCCGCCTTGTTCACGTCACACCCGATCTTGCCCATCTAAGATAACAAACCTGGATTCAGGGGGCAACTGTCCGCAAATGAACCCTGCCGGCCGGGAATTTCTTTCAAAAAGAGCGCAAGGCTTGGGTGTTACCCAAGCCTTGCGCCTAAGCAGCATGAAGCCACTTTGTCTAACATTAATTAGTCGAGCAGTTCGACATTCCAGATGAAGCTCAGGGGCGACTGGAACGGTGTGACGTCTTCGCCGCTGAACAGGGAATCGCCGTCCACAACATTCTTGTTATAGACGAACATGTTCTTCCTCTGGTAGGTCGGGATTTCAACCGCGATACCAGTGGACAGTTCGAGAGCTTCCCTGTAGATGGTCTTGCGCTCTTCAACGTCGAGCGTTGAACGGCCGGCTACGATCAGCTCATTCAGTCTGGTCAGCATGGCCTTCTCCTCGTCCGAGCCGTTCTCATAGAGATAGAAGAGGCCGGCGCGCGGAGGCTGCTGGTTGACCTTGGGGTCGGAATACCAGATCTGGAACATGTCGGGGTCGACGCCGCCGCCGCCCCATGCTGCTGCCCATACCTGGATGCCGCTGTCGTAGGCGGTGGAAAGCTTATTCAAGAGGTTCTGGTCTGTTTCAATGTCCACTTTGCCGCCGATCTTGGCCAGGACTTCCTGGGTGTCGATCATGATGGAGCCAGCCGGATGGTCCTTGGCCTCTGATGGCAGGGTGAACTTGAAGATTACCTGCTGGCCCTCTTTTTCGTGGCCTTCAGGGTATTGCATCTCGCCCTTGCCTTCATTGTAGACATAGCCTGCTTCAAGGAAGAGTTCCTTGGATCTTTCACCGGTCCCGTCATAGGGGAAGAGATCTTCCGGATTGTCGGGATAGGCCCAGAGGACTTTGGTCATGGTCCGGTTGTTGACGCTGGCCAGCTCGCCGTAGTAGTCATCAACTGCCAGCTGCACGTTCATGGCGTGAGCCAGGGCTTTTCTGACTTCAAACTCGGGGATTGCCTGTCCCTGGATACCAATGTAACCGTAACCATCGTTGTCAACCAGGGTATAGGCCAGCTTGGCATAATCCCCCTCAGCGCCAGTGATGTCATTGATGATGGTGGCTGAGGCGGAAGGATCGGCGTAGTGAACTGTGCCGGTCTTCAGTGAGTCAAGCTCAGCACCCAGGGTGATCTCCTGATAACGGAAGGTATGGATGCGGGGCGAACCGAGCAGGAAGCTTTCGTTCGGGCCGTAGGTAACCACATTGTCCTTGTACTCTTCAAAGACGTAGGGGCCGGCGCCAACAGGCCTGTCATTCTTGGTCTTCAGGTGAGCCATGAAGTCCTTGTTGCCGACATCAACGCCAAACTCATTCAGATCGCCGGTATAGCCTTCTGTGTAGTAATGGAAGGGAGTAACCGATACGCCAAACTTGAAGATAGCAGTCGGGTCAACACCGTCGAGGACGATCTTGATGTATTCTCTCTCAACGCCGTCATCCGAGGTCAGAGTGCCGGTCGTAATGCCGCTGATGCTGGGAACGCCGCCACCCTCCTCGCGTTCTTCCTGAAAGTAAACATCTTTCACTTAGTCTTGGATTTCGAGTGCGGCGGCCTCTCCATTGATGTCGTCCAGGTCGTAGCCCCACGCGCCAACGATGTTTTCCCAGTATACTTCAGTACTGACTTCATCTTCACCGAAAACGTATACATTCCCGAGGGAATCGACAAAGTTGCCGTCGTCATCCAAATCACCAAAACCCCACATCACCATGCCAAAAGCAATCTTTTTGTTCTCATCATCGACTAAATCAGCTTGTGTATAGGGGGCAAAATAGGATGGGATGTATTCCGGATATTTATTGTAGACATAATCGACGATTGACTGGGCGAATCGGGCTCCGGCCTGATCTATATAGTTCCAAACGGCTTTTTGATCGTCCTCGCTGACACCGGGAACGGGATTCATGCCCATTTCGCCATCTACGTATTCATAGCCGGCTTCCAGAATGGAGTCAACTTTTTCGATAATGTCCATGGTCGCCTGGCGGCGATACTCGCCAATGCCCTGGATATCCATGGTGTAGAAGGTCGACGAACCATCATACATGGGGTCGGCCAGCACATACATGGAGAAGAGGACGTCTTTGGCGCTCATAATTTCACCATCGCTGAAAGGAATCTTGTTCTTCAGCACAAAGGTGTAGGTGGATGTGCCGCCCTCGATCTCCTGCGAATAATCATAGGCGAAGCTGGGAACGTCAATACCGGCCTCGGGCGCGCCGTCCTTGTTGTAATACAACAGGCCGAGCTGTGTCATGCCGTACACGTCCACATCATAGGCAGATGTGGCAAAGAAGGGGTTGAATTTCCCATCCAGTGTGCCCGTGCTGACAACGAGAGGTGAGCTGGCGTTGTTGCCCGTTCTCGGTGTGGCAAGCGCGTCATACCGGTCTGCGGGTACGTCTGCCTCGACTTCCTTCGGCGGTGCCACGCTTTCAGTGGGCTCCGCCCCTGTTGGTTCACCCGTCTCATCTGGTGTTTTTGGGGCACAGCCAAATACAGCAAATGCCATCACTGCCGCCAGCAAGAAGACAAGTGACTTCCTAAGTAAATTTTTACTCATACTCGAACCTCCAATAATATTGTTGCTATCAATCTAGCATGAAGCCTCTGGGTTTTCATTTTTGGATAAGGCTCCGGTACCTATAGTACATCAATCAGCCCGTCCTTGTCACGTCACAGGCTGGATCATCCTTGTTTCTTCTTCCTGCCGGCAGAAGCCAACCAGTTCGCCTTGCTTGCCACAAGCCCAAGCGGGGCTGCTATTTCACCAAATGGCGTGAGATTTGTTACAGCAAAAGAGCTGACTTACTCTCCCTGAAATTCCGGTATTGGCTCTTTTTTCAGAAAGGCCACCATGGCGTTTTTCTGATCCTCCGTTTCAAAACAGCGGCCAAAACATACCTGTTCCAAGCTCAATCCCTCCATCAGTGTCAGATCAAGACCCTCTATGATGGCGCGCTTGGCTTCCCGGACAG
Organism: Clostridiaceae bacterium; assembly: GCA_012511185.1. GTDB lineage: Bacteria > Bacillota > Clostridia > Saccharofermentanales > DTU023 > UBA4923. The sequence goes on along the minus strand of JAAZGN010000026.1, from coordinate 3,439 downwards.
CCACAGGTGCCTTTTGAGCGATCAATCCGGCAATTTCCCATGCCCTTTCAAGGAGTTCCTTGTCCTCCGTCACTTCCAGGACGATGCCGAGTTCTTTGGCTTCACTGGCCCGGATCCGCCTGCCCGTCATAATCAGGTCAAAGGCGGTCATGGGGCCGGCAAGTCTTGCCAGTCTTTGGGTACCGCCAAAGCCCGGTGTAATTCCCAGACCTGTTTCGGGGAAGGCGAAACTTGCTTTTGCTGAGGCGATGCGCAGGTCACAGGCCAGGGCCAGTTCAAAACCGCCGCCCAGGGCAAAGCCATTGACTGCCGCGATGACGGGAACGGGAAATGAGCTGACTTGACTCATAACCCGGTTGCCGAAGCGGGCAAATATTTCGGCCCGGTTGCGGTCCATGTCTGCCATTTCAGCAATGTCGGCACCGGCGACAAAAGCCTTGTCACCGGCACCGGTGATGATCAGGGCGCGGATTTGGCCGTCATCGGCCAGTTGGAGCAGGGTGGCAGACAGTTCTTGCAGCAGCTCTTTGTTCAGGGCGTTGAGGCCTTCCGGCCTTTCGATGGTCAACTGCGCCACATGGCCTTTCCTGTCAAACTTGATGCAGGTCATGATGCCCCCTTTCAGCGCTCGACCAGCGTTGCAATTCCCATGCCGCCGCCGATGCAAAGGGAAGCCAGGCCGCGTTTTGCGTCTCTCTTTTTCATTTCGTGAAGCAGGGTGACCAGGATGCGGGCGCCCGAGGCACCGACGGGATGGCCGAGAGCAATGGCTCCGCCGTTGACATTGACCTTTTCCGGATCCGCCTTGAGTTCCTTCAGAACGGCCAGGGACTGAGCGGCAAAGGCTTCGTTGAACTCGATCAGGTCGATGTCATCAAGTGAAAGTTTGGTATTCTCCAGGATCTTTCTGGTTGCGTAGTAGGGCCCCATACCCATGGTGGCGGGCTCCAGGCCGACCGAAGCACCTGCCCTGAGGGTGGCCATGGGAGTGAGGCCAAGTTCTTGCGCCTTCTCCTTGCTCATGATGACCATGGCGGCGGCGCCGTCGTTGATGCCGGACGCGTTGCCGGCTGTTACCGTGCCATCTTTTTTGAAGGCTGGACGGAGTTTTTGCATCCCTTCCAACGTTGCCCCGTGACGGGGGTATTCATCGACATCGAAATCGTATTCCTTCTTTCTTTCTTTGATGTGAACGGCTACAATTTCATCTTTAAATTTATTCTCAGCTTGGGCCCGCTCGGTCCGCAGCTGGCTTTCGAGGGCACAGGCGTCCTGCTCTTCGCGCGTAATCCCGTATTTCTCCGCGACATTCTCTGCCGTAATGCCCATGTGGTAGTCACCGAAGATATCCCAAAGACCGTCTTTGACCATGCTGTCGACCAGGGTTCCGTCCCCCATGCGATAGCCATAGCGGGCTTTGTCGAGCAGATAGGGGGCTGCTGACATATTTTCCGTCCCGCCGGCCACGACGGTTTCCGCCTGGCCGCTTTCGATCAGGGCAGCGGCCAGTGTCACTGCCTTGAGACCGGAGCCACACACGTTGTTGATGGTTGAAGCTGGAACCGTTTCCGGGATTCCCGCCGCCATGGCAGCCTGGCGGGCGACGTTTTGTCCCAGCCCTGCCGACAGGATGCAGCCCATGAGGACTTCGTCGACATCCTCCGCTTTGATGCCGGCGCGCTTGACCGCTTCTTCTATCACCGTCGCGCCGAGATTAACCGCCGGGACGTCAGCCAGTGTCCCTCCGAATTTTCCGATTGCCGTGCGGCAGGCGCCCAGGATTACAATTTCTTTCATCATTTCCTCCACCTGTTTAATACTTATAGAAGCCTTCTCCCGATTTTCGGCCGAGCTTCCCGTCCTTGACCATCCGGTCGAGCAGGGGGCTCGGCTGATACTTGGGGTCCTTTGTTCCCTCTTGAATGATCTCCATGATGTTGCGGACAATATCGATTCCGATGAAATCGGCCAGCTGAAGCGGTCCCATGGGATGGTTGGCGCCCAGCCGCATGGCCTGATCAATGTCATCGCGCGACGCCACACCCCGGGCCAGCAGATCGACGGCCTCATTGATCATGGGGATCAGGAGGCGGTTAACGATAAAGCCGGGGCTCTCCTGGCAAAGGACCGGTTCCTTGCCGATGGCACGGACGACGTCGGCTATCCGGTCTATTGCAGTATCTGATGTCTTCGCGCCGCGGATGACCTCTACCAGCTTCATAACGGGCGCCGGGTTGAAAAAATGCATACCGGCCAACCTGGATTCATGATCCTGGCCCTGCGCAATTTTCGAAATGGAAAGTGAGGAGGTGTTGGTCGCAAAAAGGCAGTCCGGATGGCACAGCTTGTCCAGCTTGCCAAAAAGATCGCGCTTGGTCTCCAGGTCCTCGAAAATGGCTTCAATCACAAGGTCTGCTCCTTTTGCCTCATCAAGATCGGTCGAACGTTTCAAGTTGGCAAGTAGAGCCTCCGCTTCCTCTTGTGTCAGACGGCCCTTGTCAAGCTGGCGTCTTACCTGCTTCTCAATCAGGGCATAACCGCGGTCGACCAAGTCTGCTTCCCGGTCAAACATGATGGTTTCATGGCCGAACGACGCGAAAACCTGCGCGATTCCTGAACCCATTGTGCCGCATCCGGCAACAAATACTTTCATCTTTAATCCTCCTGTCCTGCTATTTGTGGGTTGCTTCCTGTCTTCTGGCCAGCTCCGCTGCAATGTAGCCTGCCACATCGTCCGCGTACTTGCCGGGACCGAAGCCGGCATCGCAGCCCAATTCCTTGGCCAGTTCGTGCGAGACGCGGGGCCCGCCGATGATGAGAAGGAAGTTCTTTCTCAGCGATTCCGCCTCCAGAAGCTCAACCAGTTCCGATATATTCTTGATGTGGACATCCTTTTGGGTCACGGTCTGGGACACCAGCATGACATCGGCATCGAAGCGGACGGCCTCGCGGATAAAGTCCTCATTTTCCACCTGGCTGCCCAGATTGAGCGCTTCGATCATGGCGTAGCGCTCCAGGCCAAAACGACCGGCATATCCCTTCATGTTCATAATGGCATCAATGCCCACCGTATGTGCGTCGGTTCCCGTACTTGCCCCGATCACCCGGATCTTGCGGCCCAGGCGGTCACGGATGAACTGATCGGTTTCCTCCATGGTCATGGCGGGGCTGTGCGGGGTGCTGACCTTGATCCTGGTGTAGTCGACTCCCTGCTCAAAGGTTCCATAAGCAATGATGCGGGTGAAGCCGGCATCGAGGGCTTCATGCCAGGCAATCAGGGGATCGGATAAGCCCATGGCGGTCAGTATGGCGCGCGCCGCTTCGACCGCCCGGTCCCCGTCGGGAACGGGTAACGTAAAGCTTAACTGGATCCGCCCGTCATCCATGGTATCGCCGTAAGGCTTCAGGCGTGTGAGATCAGGCTTCGGGATCATTTTTT
>JAAZGN010000229.1 GCA_012511185.1 Clostridiaceae bacterium | reverse complement strand
CGACATCGAGCTTGCCGCCCAGCGGAACGACAAGCGAGTGAGCACCATGGCCTACAACTTCACCGAGGCCGTGGACGTTCGCCCGAATTGGGCGGGCGGTACGCGCAACGTCGACGCGCTCAAACGTGCGGTGTACATCCCCATGACATGGTTGTCCCTGACGGCCGCTCGACTGGTGCACGCACGCATTGCCCGAGACGACGACGATGTCCGGCAGTGGGTCAAGCGGGCCGTAGCGCACGGGAAAGGGGCGAGCCTTCGCGTCGTGGCAGCCATGACGAAGCTTTTACCCGCGGACCAGCAATTGGGGATGGTGCTAGCGAGGGTGCAGCAGGGAGTGACGCCCGATTTGTACTATCTGGTCGATGCCCTCAGCCCCGTCGACTTGTCCTCTTCATCGGAGTTGCTGACGGCGACGAAAGAGGTTCTGATGAGTCAGTACGCTCAACTAGCCAAGCGCTGGTCGAATTTGCTGAATCAATCCGAGGTGAACGACGCGATTGACTATTCATTGCTCGACGACGCGTTCGAGCATTGGAAATCTGCGGAGGATCCGTATCCCGAGGGCAGCGGCGTGATTCCTGATAGCCCTCGGAAGCACCTGCTGGAAATGATGGTGAAGAGAGATGGGTTCCAACGGGCCCGGTTGCTGGATCTGGTGTGTGACCCGCGCAGCGATGTTGTGGAAGTCGCGCTCGGCGAGCTATTTAAGGACTTGGCTGCTGGTCAGCATGTCGATGCGTTCTTGCACGGAGTGGCCAACGGGACCCACAAGACATCCTGGCTCAGACGTGCATTGAAAGCAGGCATGAAACTTACCGCCGACCAAGCGGCAACGGTGCGTCAAATGCTGTTCGCCGAGAATCGCATCCTGCGCATGGCGGCATTGGGAATCCTGAGCCTCGATGCGCGACCCGCGGGACAGGACCCGGACTTGGCCCGCCTGGTCACGGATGAAGATCCAGAAATTCGTGAGCTCGCTCGGCGCGTGTCGGATAACAACACGACCAATGAAGGAGAGTGATAAGCCCTCTTCCACGAGCCGATGTTGTCTCGGCCTGTAACGAAAATGGGGGAGTGCCCTCGTCAACCGGTATCAGTGTTCCGATCTGAGGGGGATTACCCCCCGAGCTGGAAGTGCTAACGCCTATCGGAACTGCGCCTCCCGAGCCTCATCGGGTTCTAGGGGACGTTGCTGAGCGCAATGCCGCTGTAAAAAACTAAATGCAAGCTGTCGATCATTGCCTCGGCGCGCGATGCGATGCAGACACCGGCGGATCATGCGGCAGACGTGCCATCAGCGACGCATGATATGCGTTGACCGCTGACGCATCCTCGACCAGGGTGCCTTCTTCCTCGCGCATCGGCTGGTTGGGGTCGCCGCGAAACGATAGCCAATTGAAGCTGGTCGTGACGAAGTACGCGGCATCGACCAAGAGCACCTTTGCGGGGGTGTTGCCCTTGCGCACCAAACGGAAATTGTCGAAGGCCTTCGCCAGGGCTTCCAGTGACTCACGCGCTAGCCGATCCGGGTCGCGCTCGCCCGGAT
>JAAZGN010000219.1 GCA_012511185.1 Clostridiaceae bacterium | reverse complement strand
ATGTAATGCTGTGAAATGGAAAGAAAGCCCGTACTGTTGACCGTGACCCGGCGAAGCATCTGCTTATAGCCCAGGAGCCATCGGACATAATGTTCCGCCATACCCCTTGCCAGCTCTTTCGCCCTGGCCGGATCTTCAACTTTTTCCCTGATGATCTCTTCCGAGCGGCCGACACCCTGACGGAATGCTGCAAACATCCGGATGCTGCTGTCGGCCATCTTGTCAAGAATGACTGTCTCCAGTTGCCGGGAGCTGCGGATAATAAGCCGTGGTGAAGCACTTTGGGTCGGCTTGTCAAAAAAACCGGCAGGAAGGACAAGCGCTCCCTCAGCAGATCCACTTTCGATCAAACCCTCCATTTGGCTGGGCTGTCCCTCATGGATAACCAGAAATTCATTCACTTCGGGGTTCCCGTTAAGTGAACGGACAAGATCAGCCAGCCTTGGATCAGCATCTTCCGAGGCGACCGCCAGTGTAACCCTGGAATAACGCCGGTTTGACAGAAGCATGACGGCTACCGACCCGGCGATCATACTTAATGAAAGCAATACAGCCGTCATGCCAAGCAGAAAAGGCAGCTTTTTCAGTGATTGCCTGATCTGAAAGCACAGACCGGAGATAAAGAAATTCCTATCCATCCGTCATACTTTCCAGCGGATTAAGCAAGGCATCCAGCGTCTCGCCGTCTGTTGGGAAATCCTCTGTTCTGACGCATAAAACCGCCTTCCCTTCACGCAGAACAAGAATCCGGTCGCAGAAAGCACGGACATCATCAAGCCTGTGACTGCTGTAAAGAACCGCGCCGCCCTGGTCACGAAAATCGGCAAGTCTTTCAAGCACGGCAAACCGGTAAGCCCGGTCAAGAGCGGGCAGAGCTTCGTCAATGAGCAAATAGCGGGGATGATGAAGAAAGGCCAGGGCGATGCTGAGCCGTTTTTGCATTCCGCCTGACAGGGTACCGACTTTTTCCCCGGCCAGCAAATCCAAACCCAGCTGGCCGGCGATCGAATCTGCCGCGAAGACAGGCTCGTTGATCCTGTGGATGCTCTGCCAGAATTTTAAAGTTTCCTTTACAGTCAGGTCTGACAGAAGCCAGTCATTTTGCGGGATGTAACCGATATGTTCCCGGACATATGACCGGTCGCCCAAAACGGAACGGTCATCCTCATGGATCTCACCGGCGTCAGGACGGACAAGCTGGGCGATGATTGAAAGAAATGTTGATTTGCCGGACCCGTTATGCCCAACAATACCCACCGCCTCACCTGTCCGAAGTGACAGGGAGATGTCTTCCAGCACGGCCTTCTTGCCATAGCTCTTCTTGATCCCTCTTATGATCAGCATCTCAAGCCTTTTCACAGGCCCCGCCAGCTTTTTTCTTTCGTTCTGCAACTTTGAGAAAGAGGCGGTGGACAAGATACATCAGATCCAGGCAAAGCCAGTAGAGGGCAATGAGTACAGCCAGATACCAGACGGGCCCCAGGGCATCGTACATAGTTTCCAGGACCGTGCCGGGATTGCCCCCCATCAGGTAGAGTGCATTGGCTCCAAAAACCGAATTGACAAAATACAGGGGCGGGATAACGACGAAGGGGAGCGCGTGAAGATACAGAACCGTTCTCCATGGAATACGGAACCGGTGGATAAGCTGCAGATGCAGGGCTCCCATCACCAGCAGAACGTGACTGGCGATGAAAAAGACAGCCCGGGCAGTCGCGGGCGGCCGGTGAACAGTTCCGGGAAATAGGACAACGGCCAGGGCAGTCGGGATGCCGGCAATAAAATTGAAAGCGAAAAGCCCTCCGTTTGGCCTGACAAGGCAAAGAGCCAGCAAAAACATATTGATGTGGCAGATCTGCACCGAAAACAGCTGGGCGATATTAAAAGTTCCGAGCGCCATATCCAAGCCGTAGCGCGCGAAACGGACGGAGAGAATGAGGACAGCATAGCTTATGCCGATTGTCTTTTGAAAACCAGGTTTCTTAAGGGCGAAAAAGGTCAGAAGAAGCCCGGTGAAAACCGGGATAAGCAAGGCCGCCGCATGAACAGTGCTGTAT
>JAAZGN010000218.1 GCA_012511185.1 Clostridiaceae bacterium | reverse complement strand
GGGGAGGCCGGACGGCTTGATTCATCGGTGCAGGAGCGGACTGAGCTTTTTATAAATCAGGCCGACGATCACCGACACCACAAGTCCTTTCATCAAATTAAAGGGGATGAATACCCATAAGATGAGAGAAGGGAGTCCGGTAACCATGGTATTGCCGGCGGCGTGCGTCGCGGCGACAATTCCTTCCATGGAAAAACCCATCACCGCAATATAAAAGGGTATGGTGAAAAAGTAGTTGATCAGGACACCCGAAGCTGTCAGTGCCACCGTCCCCACGGCCATGGAAAGGATGGCGCCGCCCCGCGGTTTCTTGTTTTTGTATATCAAGCCGGCTGTGCCGACAAAGAGGCTGCCCATAATGAAATTGGCCAGCTCGCCGACCATGAGCGTGTGCGTTGCAGGTAAATGCGCGATGTTCTTGATCAGTTCGACCACAATACCAGCGAGCGGCCCCATGGCAAAGGTCGCAAGCAGGGCGGGGATCTCAGAAAAATCAAATTTCAAAAAACCCGGAAATAAAGGCAGCGAGATCTCCAGGTACATCAGAGCAATGGCTGCTGCTGACAAAATTCCTGTCTTGGCGATCCACGTTGTCTGTCTTCCGTACCTCCGGTTGCTACCCTTGGCCTCTTTTGTTCCCTTCACCCCATTGTTTGTGTCGTTCATTTGTTCACCCCGCGGCTATGCCGCTCTCCTTCACCTTGATCTGGCATACCGGGAAATCAAAATGCCCCGGCAAACCGGGGCACAGATCAGCGATCTTCTTTCCTCCCATTCAGACTCTCACTGCCGGCCGGGGATTCTCACCCTGTCATGCGTCCAGCTCGCGGGCTCGTCCCTGGTAAGGGCATCACCGCCGGTGGGGAATTTCACCCCGCCCCGGAAACATCCCCATGGTACCAAAAGATCAGAATAAAGGAAAGTGCTGCATTTAACAAAGCATGGCCTCCCCAATCAAATCAATCAAATCCTCGGGCGTCACCGCTATCTCTGACAAATACTTCTCCAGTGCGATATCAGCTGCCAACCCATGAAGATAAACAGCCCGCTTGACAGCATCCCCGACTGCGCCTCCTTGCGCGGCCAGCCCGGCGATCATTCCGGTCAATACATCTCCCGAACCTCCCTTGGCGAGACCCGCATTACCTGTGGTGTTGATGTAGGCGTCTCCATCCGGCATCGCGATGACCGTCGCCATGCCCTTGAGTACAACGATGGATCCTGTTTCGTCAGCCAGTTGGCGTGCCGCTGCCAGGCGGTCCTGCCGCAACAGTTCCTCACTGCCGGGCGCTAGCCGCAGAAACTCACCGGGATGTGGCGTCAGCACAGCGGGCGAAAACCCTTTTTCGCGCCTTTTTTGAAGAAGATCGTTGGTATCCTCCATTCGGGCAAGTGCGTTCAGACCGTCTGCATCGATAATAATCGGCATTGGTTGGCCAAGCAGGTGACGAACCGCCTTTTCCACCCAGGGAGCGCCGCCTGCCCCCGGACCGACTGCGATTGCATCAGGTTGGGGCAGCTCGTGCTTGGCCGCACTTCCTTCTTCAGGTACAGCGGAAAGAAGGGCTGAGGGGACGGCCCCCGCGATCAGAGGCAGGGATTTTTCGGGCGCGCGGATCATGGTATAGCCCACGCCCATCCTTTCGCTGGCACGCGCGGCCAGGATGAGGGCGCCTGTCATTCCCTCCTGGCCACCGATCAGAAGAAGGCGGCCGAACTGGCCTTTATGTGCGTCGGGTCTGCGCTCCGGAGCCGGACCCCCGGCTGTATTCTCATCAAGCTCAAAGACACGACGGTGTCCCTCAAGCAGCTGTTCGGCGAATTCATCAGTCATGCTGAGGGGAAACTCAAATACCTCCCCGGCGTAGAGCAAACCTGGGTGCGTCACCAGACCTATTTTTTTGCGGCCGAAGGTGCAGGTTAAATCGGCTGCCACCGTTTCAGGAATGGCCTGCCCCGTGTTGGCATCGCCCCCGCACGGTATATCACAGGCGCCACTCAGGCTGCCACTTTCCTTGAGTAGAGCCAGGGCGTGAAGCGCTTCACGCACCTTTTCCGGCATCTGCCTTTGGCTGTTAAAACCCGTTCCGTAAAGCGCGTCAACCGCAATGAGCGCTTCCCGGCCGGCAAGCGTCTCCATCCGGCCAATAACGGTACCACCCAGCCGCTCGAAGGCCTGACGGTTGATCATATGATCTCCGGTCGCCCTTTGGCCATCGGACGCGTCAAAAACAAGCACTTCGTAACCTGCGGCCAAAAGCTGCCGTGCCGAAGCCCAGCCATCGCCGCCATTGTTGCCGCCTCCGGCGAAAATGAGGGCATCGACCGCCCCTTCTTTCTCCTGGCAGGACTCCAGAAGACTGCCAATCAAGCCTGTCAGACCTGCCGCCGCCTGCTCCATGAGGATGAGGGGGGGCAGCCCGGTCAGTGAGCAGAATTCTCTGTCGAGTAACTGCTGTTCTTCTTTTGTCAGTAACCGGTTCATGGGAGGTCTCCTCGCATCAAAAAGGCCCACGCGCTCAATGATGGATTACGCGTGGGCCCTCGCATCAAATTTTTATATCTAGCCGACGTGCTTGTCGAGCACCTTGGCAATGTCGTCATAGGGTCTTGCTCCGACGAGCTGGTCCACTACCTCGCCGTCCTTGAAAACAAAGAGCGTGGGGATACTGAATACACGGTATTTTTGTGCGAGGCTGCGCTCCTCATCGACATTGACCTTGCCAATGACGGCTTTTCCGGCGTAGTTTTTCGCCAACTCCTCAATGACCGGCGCTACCATCCTGCAAGGACCGCACCATTCAGCCCAAAAATCAATCAGAACCGGAAGGTCGCTCTTCAAAACCTTCTCCTCGAAATTATCCTGCTTAAGAATCTCCATCATTTGTTTCTCCTGTCCTTTTACTTGGCACATCTGTCGCCCAAGCCACTTTTTTACTCACGTTCATGATAAGACGGCCAAACGGACATCGTAGTGTCACCCGTTACCACCGCGTTTTGGACAAGGATTCCGACTCGGCTGTGGCAACAATCAAAGGAACTCCTGAAGGATAGAGTCATCAGGCACATAGGATGGATCAACTGCCGGCAGCTGCTCACAGACCCCGGACAGGCGGACTGCTTCATTGACCGCCCTTCTCAAATCTGAATGCCCTGAGGGGTTATTGGTGTAAGAAG
>JAAZGN010000217.1 GCA_012511185.1 Clostridiaceae bacterium | reverse complement strand
CACCATCCCCGACCGTCAAGTCCGGGACTTCTTGAAACCGGACGTTTTCATCGCCGCTACCTTGCGCAAGAGAACTCCGGACTATGATACTTCGTGGGCTCCCCTGGTTATCGGCCTGGGACCAGGTATCGAAGCGGGAAAGCACGCCCATGTCGTCATCGAAACCAAGCGCGGACATTACCTGGGACGCCTGATCCACCAGGGTGAGGCCATTGCCAATACCGGTATCCCCGGCAGCATCGGGGGGGTTGACAAGGATCGCGTCCTGCGCGCGCCACAAGCCGGTGTCACCAGGAACCTGCATGGGATCGGTGACCTGGTCGCGGCCGGCGACGTCATCCTGACAGTTGACGGCCAGCCGGTCAAAACCTTGATCCCGGGTGTTGTCCGCGGCCTGATCGCCGATGGCTTCAATGTCAAAAAGGGACAGAAGCTGGGCGATGTCGACCCGCGAGGTGACGCTGACTACACCCGAACCATTAGTGACAAGGGGCGCACCATTGCCGGCGGCGTACTGGAGTCTATCCTGGCACACTTCGCGAAACAAAATATCTGATCGAAAGGAGCGGGGATGACTTCATCCAATCTGACTCTCGAGGCCTACGTCAGCTTACTGATCCGGCAGGGTGAAAAGCGCTACCCTTCCCCCTTTGTGGTCAGCGCGGTCGGCGGCGGAGGCAAGACGACGACCCTGATCCATCTTTTTGACACGTCGATCCGCCCCCGCTCCATCCTGACGTCAACCACAGCCCTGGGAGTTCCTGGCGCTGACGACCGCCTGGCGCCCCCTCTTTCCAGCAAACAGAAGGAGAATGCGGGCCTGGTTAGGATTTCGATGTCCCCTCCCCCAGTCTCCGGCGTCTGGCTGGGCTCTGCTTACGAGGATAGCGCCGGTAAACACCGGGGTGTTGGCAAAGAAGAGCTGGACGCCTGGGTACGAAAACAAAGATCTGCCGGAAAGAATGACACCATCATCCTCTGTGAGGCCGACGGCTCAAAACGGAAGCCGCTCAAGGCCCATGCGGATCACGAGCCGGTCATCCCAAAAACAACTGATTTGACCCTGATCCTTCTGGGCCTGTCGGGACTGGGCAAGCCCTTGGATGAATCCTGTGTCCACCGGGCTCACATCTTTTCACAGGCAACCGGTCTCAAAGCCGGTCAAGCCATTGGGATCCCCCATCTGATCGCCTTGCTCCGCTCCGGCCTTTTTTTCAAAGGTGTCCCTCCGACCAGCGAAATCGCCGTCGTATTCAACCAGCTGGATTGTCTGGAAGAAAATAAAAGAACAAGCGGGATCCTGGGCGAACTCGCGGCGCGGATACTTGATATCCCCCAAGTAAGCGCTGTCTTTTTCAACGGCCTGGTTCAAGGAGAGCAAAAGACCTGGCACGGGCAGTCAAAGAATTACAAACAGTTTGCGCCCTTCTCAGCTGTCGTCATGGCCGCCGGCATGTCGGAACGTATGGGGCGAAACAAGCTGCTTTTACCCTTGGATGACCAGCTTGTCATAGGCCGAACCGTGAGCCGGGTGCTGGAAAGCGATATCCGTGACCTTGTCGTCGTCCTTGGGTTCGAAGCCGGTCCGGTTAAGGAAGCGGTTGAAGACGCAATAAAGCAAAACCCTGAAGCAGGCGCGACCTTTGTCACCAATGACCGGTACAGGGAGGGGCAGGGTACATCGGTCGCCTGTGGAACGCGACGGCTTGCTGAAAACAGCCTGGCCTGCTTTTATATTCCCGGCGATCAGCCCTTCACTTCACCTTTGCTCATGCGCCATTTGATGGAGGAATTTGAAATCGGCAAGATCCTGGTGCCTGTGATCGGCGGCACACGCTCTTCCCCCGTCCTCTTTGGCCGCCGTTACTACGGTGAGTTGTCAGCGCTTACGGGCGACACGGGCGGAAGACAGGTGATCCAAAAACACGAAGATGCTGTCATTGAAATACCCGGCCATGATTTGCCGGACAGATTTGATATTGATACACCGGAAGATTACGAAAAGGCGCTCAAACTGGAATGAGCCTGATGGAAAGGGGCCGCATATGAACCTGTTTGTCTGTTACCCAAAATGAGGGACCTGCCGTAAAGCAAGGAGGTTCCTTGATGAGCATGACATCTCTTACAGCTACCGCGATATTCAAAAGGACCGGCCGAGCGGGGAGGAGCTGACCGCATGGATTGCCAAAAGCGGCAAACCGGCCCGGGCTTTCTTCAACACCAGCGGCATGAAATACCGCGAACTAAAACTTAAAGACCAGTTGCCAGGCATGAGCCCTGAAGAAATGATTGAAATCCTGGCCAAAGACGGCATGCTGATCAAGCGGCCCGTCCTGGTTCTTGAGGACCGGGTTTTGGTCGGTTACCGGGAAGGTGACTACGACAAATTGTAGGCCCCGACTCAGGCCTCTTCATTTTCCCCCGTCACACTGACCTGGCAGACTTTCATGGCGTCCAGCGCGATTTTGTGGCTCTCAGGCGTCACGCCCGCGCAGCAGGACGCGTCAACAATGATTTCGACCTCCGGCAGGTAGGCCTTGATCAACATGGCGTTGGAAATCACGCAGATATCCGTACAAAGGCCCACCAGGGTAATGGACCGGACCGGGTTCTCTTCGTTCATTTCCATCAGGACGTCCGGCAGATCACGGGCACCGAAGGTATCTTTCTCGATGACCTGGCCCTCGCGTGCTCCGGCCACTTCCCCGACGATTTCCCAACCCTCGGTTCCCCGGATGCAATGCTCGACGGGTAGCAGCCTGCCTTCCTGTGTTTCGAGATAGTCCTTCTGATGTGTGTCTTTGGTGAAAAGAACCGGTCCTTCGAACTTCCTCATTTTTTCAACAACCTTTGAAACGATCGACCGCGCTTCCTGTGTTCCCAGTGAACCATTCACAAAATCGTTTTGCATATCGACAACTAAAAGAATATCCTGCATGCCTGCCACCTCCTTGCTTCCCCTCATTCTCTCATAAGTCTCCCAATCCAAAGAGCGCCCCGGGCACAGGACCCCGGGCGCTCCCCTTATGTACATGCAGTTGGACGGATCAATCTTCGATGATCTTGACTACCGTGCCTGAACCGACGGTTTTGCCGCCTTCGCGGATAGCAAATTTCAGTCCGGGTTCGATGGCGATCGGCGTGATCAGTTCGACATTGATCTCGACGTGGTCGCCGGGCAGGCACATCTCGACTTCTTCCGGCAGATGGGCTACACCCGTCACGTCAGTCGTGCGGAAGTAGAACTGGGGGCGGTAGCCGTCGAAGAAAGGCTTGTGGCGGCCGCCTTCATCCTTGGTCAGGACGTAGACCTGGCCAACAAATTTCCGGATCGGCTTGATTGATCCGGGAGCTGCCACGACCTGGCCGCGACGGACTTCATCACGGGCCACACCACGGAGCAACAGGCCGACATTGTCGCCCGCTTCGGCGTGATCGAGCATCTTGCGGAACATTTCAATTCCCGTCACCACCGTCTTCCTCGGCTCGTCGGCAAGGCCGACAATCTCAACGGGGCGGTTGATATCAATCTGGCCGCGCTCAACACGACCGGTGACAACGGTACCACGGCCGGTGATGGTCATGACGTCTTCAATCGGGCAGGCAAAGGGCTGATCGGTCGGACGCACAGGTGTCGGAATAAAGCTGTCAACCGCTTCCATCAGCTCGATGATGGGCTGGTAGACCGGATCGCTCATGTCGGTGCTCGTGGATTCGAGCGCCTCCAGAGCAGAACCGCGGATAATCGGCGTGTCGTCGCCGGGGAAGTCGTACTTGTCCAGGATCTCACGGATTTCCATATCGACCAGGTCAAGAATCTCGGGATCGTCCACCTGATCCGTCTTGTTCATGAAGACGACGATGGCGGGTACACCAACCTGGCGCGCGAGCAGGATGTGCTCGCTTGTCTGGGGCATGACCCCGTCGACAGCTGAAACGACGAGAATCGCGCCGTCCATCTGCGCTGCGCCCGTGATCATGTTCTTGATATAGTCGGCGTGCCCCGGGCAGTCAACGTGCGCATAGTGGCGGGTGGCCGGTTCGTATTCGACGTGTGACGCGTTGATGGTGATGCCGCGTGCTCTTTCTTCAGGCGCCTTGTCGATGGCAGCATAGTCGGTGAAGCTCGCCAGACCTTCGCTCGAAAGCACCTTGGTAATGGCTGCCGTCAAGGTCGTTTTACCGTGGTCGACGTGACCGATCGTCCCGACGTTGACGTGTGGTTTCGTTCTTTCAAATTTCTGTTTTCCCATTCAGATATCCTCCTGCTGGTCGATCGTTATTTGGATCTGATAATTTT
>JAAZGN010000216.1 GCA_012511185.1 Clostridiaceae bacterium | reverse complement strand
TAATCGAGCGGGCTCTGCCCTGTTGTCCGTATAACCGCGATGCCATCGGCGCCCTGGCCTGCTGCCGCTCTTGCCTGGATCAAGTCATCATAGATATTGCCGGTGGCCACAATGGCGTAAAGCCAAGGAGCCGACCGCTCGCCGTACTGCGCGATCAGGGATTCGCGAGCTGTCCGGCTGCTGCGGATCCGGGAGAGAGCCTTGTCCGCCCGCTCCTTGGACCAGAGCTTGCAGGCAAAGGCATCGTGTTTTTCATGGGCAGTTAAATCGAGCGATCCGGACGCAACCGCCCCGGCAAGGGCTGTGGGCGTCAAGCCCGTTGAAAGTGCCGCCTGAGCCAGCCAGTAGGCGGCCCCTTGCGCCAGAACACCCCGGGAACGCAAGTGATCAACCACAAGGTTGGCAAGGGGCACATCAAAGGAATTGACGCCATCGATGCCAAAAAGCCGGCAGATCGCCCGCTCCACCGCGACCGTCGTGCAAGACGCAAGATGTTCGGTCACCTGGCCGGCGATGACAGACGCCGCTTCACGCGCCCTCTCAACTTTTTTCCAGTCAAGTCTTAATTCGGCCATCTTTACTCCTGCTCTTCGAGGTGTTCGAACACCCCGCTGTCCAGGCCCAGCCACCTGGCGATGCGGATGGCAGCTGTCGGAACTGCTGCCGAACCATCGACGGTCTCGATCGAATAATCCATCAGAGCTTCAATGCGCCGCACCGCCTCCTCATCCGGCGGAGGGTCTTTTGTGATCTCCATGATCTCTTCCAGGTCGCCGGCCTGGATACCGCGCAGGCGCAGGTGCCTGATTCCCGCTCCCGCTGGAACTTCATAGTGGGTTGCCAGGACCAGGACCCCCGGCAAGCTTGCGTAAAACCTGCCCAGGGCTCCGACAAGGGCTGTCGCTTCTTGCGGATTGGTGCCGCGTAGCGGTTCATCGAGGACGACAAAGCCCGGTATCTGCCTAGCCTGGCGGATGTCATCCCTGATTTTCACCACTTCAGAGGCAAATGTCGACAAACCGCGTTTGGTCGTATCGAAATAGTCGGAACTGTAACTGACAAAACCAAAGAGCGGGGAGGCGGCATATTCGGCGGGGGGGAAATAGCCAAGATGAATCAGAATAACAGATAGGGTCATGGCCTTGAGCGTGACACTCTTTCCTCCCATATTAGCTCCGGTCAGGACCGTCGTCCCCCGTGCCAGGGTGGTTGTCTGGCGCTCATAGGCCGCCCCCCGCGCGGACAAATGGTCTTCAATGACGGGATGATGGAACTGTTCCAGTATGACCGCCTCGCCCGCTTCCAGCAGATCGGGTTTCGAGGCACCCCACCGCAAGGCCATTTGTGCTTTCGCCAGACGGAAGTCAAGCTGGCCGACCGCTTGGAGATTATCTGACAGGCGATCCGCAAAGGGAGCAAGCTGACCGCACAGGACAGCCCGGACCGCTGTTTCTTCTTCCGCTTCCCCGGCAAGCAACTGACTTCGCTGACGAAGCAGCGCGGCGCGCTCCTCTCCTTGTGCCTTCTCCATCTCCTTCTCAAGTTCGGCCCGCGATTGGCGAAGCGCCGCCAGCCTTGACGAATATTCGTCGTAAAGATAAAAGCCGCTTGTTCCGAGTTCCCGGGGATCGAGCAGGGCTTCCAGCTCCGGCAGCGGGTGGATGGTGATGTCCGCCTTAGCCAGGAGACCGGGTATTTTCAACAGCTTGTGGAGCAGGCGGACTGCCTGCTTGATTTCAAAGAGTTCGGTGAGATCAAGTGTGCGGCTTTTGGAAAGGCCTGCTACCGTTCCCCGCAGATCGCGAAAGTGCGCGAGCTGGTCCTGGGCGTTTCGCAGCTCAAGCGGATGGTGTTTCACGTATTCAATAAGCTGGTCGACGGCTGAGAGTTCGGCCTTGAGGAGGCGGCGTTCGTCCGGTCCGAAATAACGGTATTTGGCCTTCAGGCGCTTCCCCTGGGGAGTCATGCAGCGGCATGCTTCCAGTGCCTGGGACAGGCCAAGCCGCTCGCGGTCCTGCCGGTTAATCAAGAGCATGTCGCCTTCCTCCTTTCCGGATCCGTCAGTCCAGCGCCGGTCCCAGCTCGAATACGGGCAGGTCAACGACGGCGCGGACGGTTTCCCTCAGCGCTTTTCCATCCACCTGGCTACCATCCCGCCTGGCTGGATTGACAAAAATTGCAGGCAATGTCAGTTCATGGATGACGGCCAGCTTGACCTTTTGCCGCTTAAGGCGCGCGAGTGTCCTGCCCGTGATGAAAAAACGGGTACCGTCTTCTGCTGCCCATGTCATCCCCTGAACGCCCCTGGTCGACAACAAAGCGTCGACAAGACGTTCCGTTACGGCACCACGCAGGAGCAGGACGCGATCGTCCGGCAGCAGGGCCTCAGCGACCTGCCTCTCGTGTCCAACCAAGGCTGGCATCTCAAGGACGCGGCGTACCGTCCCCCCCTCGCCGGTGATGACGGCCCGGGCCCCCGGCTTTTCATCCATCACCTCCTGCATGATCCGCCTGTCAGTTTCTGCCATGGACGGCAGGGTCAGCAAGCTTGCCTGTGCCGCTGTTTTTTCAGCCAGCACCTCCATAGTTGCCGCATTGTCCATCCCGGCGACCAGGATGACCGCCTTTGTCAGACCGCCTCCGGCCTGGGACTTGCGGTCAAGCGCCCCGTCGACAAGGAAAAGACAGTCCGGTTCCTGCTGACGCAAGAGCTTTTCACACAAAGACAGGTCTTGAGCCATGGAGGGTCCTGCCAGCTCAAGGTAGCCCCCCGATCGGGCCCGGGCGATGGCAATTTCTCCTGCAGCCGTGTGGATCCCTGTGAGCGCCAGGACCTCAAGCACGGCATCGCACTTTCCGACCGAGCTGCAGGATGTGGCCACCAGCGATCCCTCTTTCACGAAGATACGCGGCTTCACACCGCCCGTCACCAGGTCTTCATCCTCGCCGTCACGCCCCACCGAGGTTAAGGCAAGCACGCGAGAAAAATCTGACTGGCTGCAGGCCCGCACGATATGATTGAGAACGGTGGTCTTGCCGGCGTTTTTCCCCAAGCCCATGATGGCAAGCGAAGCAAGCCGGTCAAGACCCAGCTCTTGGACCAAAGAGATAGTGACGCTGCCCTGACCCATTGGCCTGTCTAAACGTAGTCGACGTCCTGGTCGATTTTTTGTTTGCGGAGCAGATCCTTTGGTTCCAGTGATTCCCCCTGTCCTTCCAGCAGGCCCGAAACGCCGATTACCTTGACCTCCTTTTCGCCGTTGCAGACAGGGCAATGGCACTGGCTGCTGTAGTCCCGCGGCTGGGTATAGGTACTGATGACACCTTCATAATTTCGCAGGACGACCCGCTCAGGACTTTGTGAGATCAGGTAGTCGGGCATGACCGGTATCTTGCCGCCTCCGCCCAGGGCGTCAACCACAAAGGTCGGCACACAAAAACCCGACACATGGCCGCGCAGGCTCTCAATGATTTCAATGCCCTTGGAAACACAGGTCCTGAAATGTGAGATCCCCCGGGTCAGATCACATTGATAGATATAATAAGGCCGCACCCGGATCCAGGCCAGCCCCGTGACCAGGCGGCGCATGATATGGACGCAGTCATTGATCCCGCGCAAAAGCACCGACTGGTTGCCGAGCGGGATACCGGCATCGGCCAGCATGGCGCAGGCGGCGGCGCTTTCCGGCGTGATCTCATTGGGGTGGTTGAACTGCATGTTGAGCCAGACCGGCTCATATTTTTTGAACAGTTCGCAAAGCTGAGGCGTGATCCGCTGGGGCATGACGACAGGCGTCCGGGTACCGATACGGATGATCTCGACATGCTCAATGCCCCGCAGCTCCCTGAGGATGTATTCGAGGCGGTCGTCACTCATGAGAAGGGCGTCGCCTCCGGAAAGGAGAACATCGCGGATGATCGGATGCCGTCGGATGTAATCGATGCCGGCGTCAATTTCAGCCTTGGTGCGAGCTCCGTCTTTTTGGCCGGCCAGCCGCCGTCTGGTGCAGTGGCGCCAGTACTTGCAGCACATGTCGGTGATCAGGAAAAGGACGCGGTCGGGATAACGATGGGTCAAGCCGAATACGGGCGTATCGCCGTCCTCGTGCAGGGGATCATCCTGATCCTCCGGCGCTGACTTTCGCTCCCAGGCCGTCGGAATAGCCTGTTTTCTCGCCGGGTCATGGGG
>JAAZGN010000215.1 GCA_012511185.1 Clostridiaceae bacterium | reverse complement strand
TCTATGGCAGTATTGTACGATGCATAGATTGCCAACCTGCTAATCATTTATGAATAAAGGGAGAACAATTGAGCGGAAATGACCTTTTATGTCATAAAGAGGCCCGTGTGTCACGGGCCTGTCATATAAACGAAAACAATGGGTGCCGGCTCCCTAGTTCAGAGGTGTGAGTGCTCCCGGTCGCAACGACGCTTCATCTTCAGGCCTGTCAATCAAATAACCGCCGCCCGGTGTCGCAATCCGGAGTGTCACCGGTTTTTTCTCGGACTCAAAGGAGCTATCCTTCAGTTCAACAACGTCAGCCCGTATTTGGCAGTAAAGATTGAAGAGATCAATGCTCTCCTGGGCTGAAATATCCTGCGGTAAAATGACGACAACCTCGGTGGCGGTCATCTCCTGAACGCGGATATCCTTTTCCTTGTCGATTGCGTAGTCCAGGGCCTTTGCGAACTTGTCAGCAACCTCCTCCTGCCTCTGGTTGCGCTTGCCAAGAAGCGGGAAAGCCACGGCAACTGAAATACCGAGGATTAGCAGGGTAAGTGCCGAATACAAGACAACCGCCTTGACGGGTATCTTCAGGTCAGGGATTTTCATCTCAGGAAGCTGATAGCTATCTTCTTTTTTCTCGACCGGTGTCGGCACTACGGAAGGCGCGGGAACGGCTGATCCACGCCGGGCGCGCCCGGGTGTGAGGGACGGTCCCTCGTATCTGGGCTGTTTTTCGTTGGGGAAAGTGAACGATTCCGGGTTCTCGTTCGCCCTGAAGGCATCTTCATTGTCAAAGACGCAATCACAGAATAGACAATGACCCTTTGGCATTTCAGGATCCAAATACAAGAGGGATCCGCAGTTCACGCAACGACCTTCTTTTAATGCCATGACAGACTCCAATTCTCACAAATTCAGTCACTTGCGCCGGTACAAAAGAAGAACCGGCAAACCAAGCTAGATTATTCTAACACAGTGCCGCGATTCGTGATATAAGATAAAGTCAAGGAAGATGCCTATGGATAATAACGGTTCCCACCCCTACACGGACAGCCAACTCTCCTTCTTAATGGAGGAGGCGATTGCACAGGCCAAGCTGGCAGAACATGATCATGATG
The DNA here is from genome assembly GCA_012511185.1 of Clostridiaceae bacterium. GTDB lineage: Bacteria > Bacillota > Clostridia > Saccharofermentanales > DTU023 > UBA4923. The sequence continues at coordinate 977 of JAAZGN010000215.1, read as the reverse complement.
TACCGATCGGGGCAGTCATCGTGCAAGGCGGACAGATCATTGCGCGCGGCAAAAATACGCGCGAACGATTACAGGACGCCACCGGTCATGCTGAGATCGCCGCCATCCGTGAGGCGTGCCGGCTGATCGGTTCCTGGCGCCTGATTGATTGCGATCTCTTTGTCACCCTGGAACCCTGCTTGATGTGTGCCGGAGCCATCATCCAGGCGAGGATCCGGCACCTCTACTTCGGGGCATACGATCCCAAATCCGGAATGGCCGGATCGGCGGGTAACGCCTTTGCGCTCCCCTCCAACCACACCGTCCAAATCACGGGCGGGCTCCTGGCAGAGCAGTGCGGAGGGCTCCTGCACTCTTTTTTCGAAAGAAAGAGAGACAGAATGTGCTAAGCTTGATGCTGACGCCCGCAAACACGGGCGCAAACGATAACTCATAAAGGTCAGAGTCTGGTGACGCGATGCGGAAACGGAAAAAGAAACCGACGGACATCCAGCGAAGAGGTTGGCAGGGGCACATTCTCTATTTAATGGGGATGCTGCTTAGCCGCCTTTTTCTCCGGTTGCGTTATCTTGGCAAAGATCATATTCCCACCCATGGCTCCTACCTCGTCGTCGCCAATCATCAGTCTATGGTGGATGGCTTGTGGGTCATGGGTGGAATTCCTTCGAAACAGCTCCCACATTTTTCTGTAATCGGTGGATCCGACCTGGAGCAAAGTTACGGCTTGACAGGGAGAATTCTGTTTCGGGTCGGCAAGGTGATCCCCATCGACCGCCATGGCAATCCGCTTCGTGGACTGCTTCTTGCCAAAAAAGCAATCGAAAAAAACACCATCGTAATGATCCACCCTGAAGGAACCCGCACCCATGACGGCCGGATCGGCGAGATGAAAAACGGCGCAGCTTATCTGGCTGCAAAGACAAAAGTCCCCGTAATCCCTGTCTACATCAATGGTGCGTATGAGGTTTTTTCAAGAC
>JAAZGN010000214.1 GCA_012511185.1 Clostridiaceae bacterium | reverse complement strand
GGTGCTCATCCACGAAGCGGTTGGCCACAATATTGGACAGGTACTGGATGGCATCCAGGGTTTCTCCATGACGGCCGATGGCCACACCGCAGTCACTCCCCGTAATCTCGATGTGCAAACTTTCTTCCTCGCCCAGATAGGATTCAATCCGGCCATGAATGCCGACTCCGGACAGAATGGCTTCAATGTAGTCGAGTGCGGCATTTTCCGCGGAAGCAAAGCCGCGCTCCCCGCTTGTCACCTTCCACTCTTCATCCTCTTCCTCCCCGGGCCTTGCCGGGGCGACGCTTTCTGTCTTTTTGACAGGCTTATGCGTGGCGGGCAAGCGGTCCTCATCAACGGTGACCCTGACGCGGGCAGGCCGCCGGCCAAAACCCAGCAATCCGCCTGTTTCACCTTCATCCAAAACTTCGATCAAGGCAAAGTCCTCGCTGACAGCAAGTTCTTCCAATGCCTGACTGATTGCCTGTTCGACCGTCCTGGCGGTCATTTCTACAGCGCGTTCCATGCCAATAGCCTCCTCACGCACTAACAACGGAATCCTTACGGTCCGCTGTTATCCAAGGCGCGGCGGTGCCGCGCGTAATATTCATCTTACGCATCTTTTTTGCTTCTAAGACGCTCAAAAAATGCCTTCAATCCGCCGCGCTCCTCAGGACTCTCAATGGAAGACTCCCGTGCGCGCGACCGGTCGAAAACAGCCTGTTCCTCCGCATGAGCCAGCCGGATCGGCTTGACATAGTATTCATAACCAATCGCGGACTGGACGATGTACATGACATTTTGGAAAAGCCAATAAAGACACATGGCTGCCGGCATGCTGAACATGGTGAACAGCATGATAAGCGGCATGAAAAGGTTCATGCTCTTCATCATTCCGGCGCCCGGGTCCGGGTTCTGGCCACGCTTGGCGGGATTAGCCTTTTCCCGGCGCTTCTCTTCTTTGGTCTTCTCGGGACGGGCCGTGCTCTTGCGCATGATCTGCATCTGGAAAAAATAGGTCAGCATGGTGACAATAATGAGCAGGACAAGCGGAAGCTGGGTCTGCCATTCGGGCCCGAACCACTTCAGCGGATTAATCGCGGGGGTCATCCCCAGATCGATGCCCAGAAATTTCGTATTGATGAACTGGGGCAGCTGGATCCAACCGTTTGAGACCGACTGCTGGAGCGCGCTTCCCGAAGCATTCAGTCCGTTCAGGACCGGGATATCCATGGACGCCACATTCTTGACCTGGGCGGCCGTCATCAGCCCCTTATCCCCAAGCATATTGGCCATCTTGTAGATGCTTTGCATATCGACGCCGCTGATAAACCGCAGAGGCGCTCTGAAGATATAGATGATAGGCCAGATGACAACCAGCTGGAGCAGGGTCGGAAGACAGCCGGACATCATGGAGATACCGTTGTCCTTGTAAAGCTGTTGCGTCAACTCGTTCACCCGGTTCTGATCCTTGCCGTATCGCCGTTTGATCTCATTGACCTCCGGCTGCAAGGTTTGCTGGCGTAGCGTACTCCGCTGGCTTCGAAGGCCCAGCGGCATCAGGACCAGCCGGATCAGGATGGTAAAGAGAATAATCACCAGCCCGTAGCTGTTCAGCCAGTTGTACAGTGTTCCAAGTATCAGTCCGAATAGATTGTAAAGGGGATCCAGCAATCCAAGCTGAACCATGATCAATGGCGCCATTTGTCTTTTCCTTAACTCAGCGATACAGCCGTTTGCCGCCCTCAAGCGACATTTTTCCGGCGGGATCGCGTATTTTCTTTTCCGGGACGGGATCATACCCGCCCTTGCAAAGCGGCTGGCAGCGCAATATACGCCACAGAGCAAGCCCTGCTCCCTTAATCGCTCCGTGGATTCTGACCGCGTCCAAGGCATAAGCCGAGCAGGTGGGTGTAAACCGGCAACATGCCGGGTGGGCGGGAGATAAATATCCTTGGTAAAACTTAATTAGAGTGAGCAATCCAGACGCAACAAAAGACGGCCGTCCGTCCCCGTGCCGGCTCATCTCCTCTGTGCTGCTGTTTATTCTATTCACCTTCACGTACGCAGCTGCCGTTTTTATCTTCTTTGTCCAATCCAACCCGGCCGGCGCCGGATCCGCTAATGAGTTGGCCAATCGTCTGGGTCAACACGGACAGTGCCGGCTCCTTTCCCGGAATCCACCTGGCTGTCACGATCAGGTCAAAACCAGGGAATACCTCAACCACACTCAACCTGAACGATTCACGCAAGAGTCTCTTTGCCCTGTTGCGCAGTACCGCCCCCTTGATGGTACGGCTGACAGTAAAACCAACTCGCGGCGTTTGCCGTGCATAGCTCCCGCGATTCCGGTAGGCGTGCAAGCCGACGGCGTTGCCGCCATGGTAAATTCCAAGACGGTAGACGCGGGAAAAATCTCGGTTTCGCTTTAGTCTGTCCGCGCTTGCCACCGTTCCCGAGCCCCGTGTCAGGACGAGAGTTTCCTTCGGCCCTTGAGACGGCGCCGCTTTAATACGGAGCGCCCGGAAGCCGTAGCCATTCTTTTTCTAAAACCGTGGACGCGGGAACGCTTCCTGCGTTTCGGTTGATAGGTCCGTTTCATTATTTCCCCCCAACAATTCTATATCTCGACGTTTTAAAAACGTGGCGGTCTTGTCCTCTTGTCTGCCCAAGGGCACAACGAACGAATTATACTGAATAAACCGCCAGTCCGTCAATCAGAAAGTTTGGCATTCTCCTTCTTCTATAATTCCAAAGTCTGTTCAGCAGCCTCGATGACGTGCTGCATCAGGACGGTCGCTGTGACGGATCCGACGCCGCGGGGCACGGGCGTGATATTGGCAACAAGCGGCTCTACCTCTTCAAAGGCGACATCCCCCACGAATTTTCCATCTTCGGTCTCGTTAACTCCCACATCGATGATCGTCTGGCCGGGTGCGACCATATCGCCCCGTATCATCTCCGCCTTACCCGCACAGGCGATAATGAGATCGCTTTCACGGGTCACCGCCGGCAGATCCACCGTACGCGTGTGGCAGATCGTCACCGTCGCATGCTCTGCCAGGAGCATCATGGCAACCGGCTTGCCGATGACAAGGCTGCGGCCGATGACAGCAGCTCTGGCTCCCTTAATGGGGATCTGGTTGTGCTTGAGTATTGCCAGAGTTGCCTCGGCTGTACAAGGGGCAAATCCTTCCCCTGTACCGGTGAAGACGCCGGCCATGGAGGCCGAGCTGATACCGTCCACATCTTTTTTGGCGCAGAGCGTATCACAAATCTCTGCTTCATCCAGATAAGCCGGTAGTGGCCTGAACAAGAGACAACCGTGAACTGAGTCATCATCATTGATCTGCTCAATCTCCTGCTTGAGAATGTCCTGGTCCACATCATGGGGGAGGGCATGAACGATCACGCGGACGCCAATTTTTTCCGCACGTTTCTGAGCCCCGCGCTCATAGTAAACGTCACCGGATCTTTCGCCGACTCGGACAATCGCAAGCGTCGGCTCGACACCCCTTTCCCGTAAATGAACAACCCGCTCGATCAGTTTCACCAACATCTGATCAGCCACATCCTTGCCAAGCAAAATATTCGCCATGCCTTTTCTCCTTAATCCAGACTGTTATCGCACTTTCAATTTATTCTAGCATGAAAAGCGCCGCCGTTCATTCCTGAACGGCGGCGGGTCAAGAGGGCTTCGCGGACGGCCTGTTTACGCTTCCCTGGCTTCAGCTACCGGTTCAGTATCTTGGGATTCCGGAATTTTCCTTCGGACTACCAGGTGCCCCTGATCGGGATCAAGATCAATTTCGGCTGTATCTCCCTTGGAAACTGCATTCTCCAGAAGCGCCTCCGAGAACCGGTCTTCGACTTCGGTCTGTATCAGGCGGCGGAGGGGGCGTGCCCCGTATTGCGGCTCGTATCCCTTTTCGGCCAGCCAGTTTTTGGCCCGGTCGGTCACGTCGGTCATCAGCCCGATGTCGGCAATCCTGGCGGACAAGCGGTTGATCATAATATCGACGATCAGCCGTATGGTCGGGCGATCCAGCATCCGAAAGAAGATGATCTCATCAACCCGGTTGATAAATTCTGGCGAAAAGGCACGATGAAGCTCCTCCATGACAAGATCGCGAGCTTCCTGGTAAGTTTTTCCGCCGTAGATCTCCTCCTCCTGCCCATCCTCCGCACCCTTCGCTTCGTGCTCAAAGGCAAAGCCGATCCGCCGGCCCTCAGGGCCTGCCAGCAGTCGGGCGCCGATGTTGGATGTCATGATAATAATGGTATTTTTGAAATCGACTGTCCGGCCCTGGCCGTCCGTAAGCCGGCCATCCTCCAGGATTTGGAGCATCGCATTCAAGACGTCGGGATGTGCTTTTTCGATTTCATCGAAAAGGACGACGGAGTAGGGTCGGCGCCGTACTTTTTCGGTCAGCTGACCACCCTCGTCATAACCGATATAGCCGGGCGGCGCACCGATCAGCTTCGAGACATCGAATTTTTCCATGTATTCCGACATGTCCATACGAACCAGGGCATTCTCGTTGCCGAACATGGTCTCCGCCAAGGCTTTGGCCAGTTCTGTCTTTCCAACGCCTGTCGTTCCCAGGAAGATAAAGGAGCCCGTTGGCCGGAAGGGATCTTTCAAACCGAGCCGGCCACGGCGTATTGCCTTGGCAACGGCGGTAACCGCCTCGTCTTGTCCCAGGACACGTTTTTTCAACTCATCCTCAAGCCGGCGCAGACGCTCACTGTCATCTTCGGTCAAGCTTCTGACCGGAATGCTGGTCCAGCTGGATACGATATCGGCGATCATG
>JAAZGN010000213.1 GCA_012511185.1 Clostridiaceae bacterium | reverse complement strand
TTGCCATAGTTTACTGCATAGGCGTGCTATCATAAACGGGTCCTCCACGAAAAACCAAGGAGGTTGGGAACTAGATGAAAAGAGCAGATGTCGCAATTATCGGTGCCGGCCTTGCGGGGATCTTCGCAGCCTACGAACTCATCACCAAACGGCCGGACTTAAATATCCTGCTCCTGGAGCAGGGGGATCCGATCGGGTCGCGAAAGTGCCCTATCCTGGAAGGAAAAGTCAACAAGTGCATTCACTGCAAGCCCTGCGCCATCATGCGGGGCTTTGGCGGCGCCGGCGCTTTTTCGGACGGAAAATTCAATTATACGACCGAATTTGGCGGCTGGCTGACCGATTACCTGGAACCGTCCAAAGTGCTCGAGCTGATTGACGATGTAGATGCGGTCAACCGGCAGTTCGGAGCGACCAGTGAGATCTACTCGACGGCCACGCCGGAAGCGGAGGCCATCGGACGCCGGGCGCTTTCCTATGACATTCACCTCCTGAATGCCCGCGTCAAACACCTGGGGACTGAGAACAACCGCAGGATCCTGGAAAATATCTACGACTGGCTCAATGGGCATGTGGAGCTGTCCTGCAGGACCGAGGTTGGAAAGATCATTCCCATCAAGGACGGCAAGCCCGTCGATCACCTGAACGGGGTCACTCCGGACTCCTACCAGCTTGAGACATCGAAGGGAAGTGTCGCCTGTGACATCCTGATCGCGGCACCCGGCCGTTCCGGGGCTGAATGGTTCAGCGACGTCTGCCGGGCGCTTCACCTGCCCATGATCAACAACCAGGTCGATTTGGGCTTGAGGGTGGAGCTGCCCGCCCTTGTCTTCAAGGAGATCACGGATGCCATGTATGAAGCCAAGCTGAAGTACATGACACGCTGTTACAACGATATCGTACGCACCTTTTGCATGAATCCCTACGGTTACGTGGTGACCGAAAACACGGACGGTATCATTACCGTGAACGGCCACAGCTATGACGATCCGGCCCTCAGAAGCGACAACACCAACTTCGCCCTTTTAGTCAGTAACCGCTTTACCGAGCCCTTCAAGGAACCCTACCGCTACGGCAAGCATATTGCGTCACTTTCGAATATGCTGGGGGGCGGCGTCATGGTGCAACGGCTCGGGGATCTCCGTGACGGGCGGCGTACCAATGAGCACAGGATGTCCAAGAGTTTTGTCCGGCCGACACTGGAGGCAACGCCCGGCGATCTCAGCCTGGCCCTTCCCAAACGACACTTGGACAACATTGTGGAGATGCTGGAGGTCCTCGACAAACTGGCGCCCGGAACAGCCAATGCCGACACGCTCCTTTACGGGGTTGAAGTCAAGTTTTACAGCGCGCGCCTGGAGCTGACCAGGGAATTTGAAACAGGCTTGCGCAACTTCTTCGCCATCGGCGATGGGGCCGGTATTACCCGGGGTCTTTCCCAGGCGGGGGCAAGCGGGATTCACGCCGCCCGGGCCATTCTGCAAAGGATAAACAAGACCGGCTGATGCCTGTGTTTCGCGTAAATAGTATGCATAAGAACAAAGACCTCATGTGGTAAGATGTGGGGGATCCCGTGTGGCGTGACAGCACCACTCTTGGCGGGCTTCAACTGACAGTAAATTTGGAATAAAGAGAATAAAGGAGAATGAAATGGGCTTACTGAAAGCAGCAGGTGGCGCGATCGGCGGAGTGTTGGCCGACCAGTGGCGTGAATTTTTCTACAGCGACGCATTGGCCGATGACGTGATCGTCAAAAAAGGCCAGAAGCGCACCTCCTCGCGTAGCAGCAATGTTAAAGGCGAGGAAAATATCATCTCGAACGGATCCATCATCGCCGTCAACGACGGTCAATGCATGATCATTGTCGAGCAGGGCCGGGTTGTCGACCTCAGCGCCGAACCCGGTGAGTACGTTTACGACACATCGACGGAACCTTCCCTTTTCTATGGTCCACTCGGAAAAAACATCCTGGCGACCTTCAAAAAGATCGGACACCGCTTCACCATGGGCGGCGATACAGGCAAGGATCAACGCGTCTATTACTTCAACACCAAGGAAATGATGAACAACAAGTTTGGCACAGCCAACGCCGTTCCCTTCCGCGTGGTTGACAAGAACATCGGACTCGATGTCGACATCGCCATCAAAGCCTTCGGCGAGTATTCCTACAAGATCGAGGATCCGCTTTTGTTCTACACGAATGTGTCAGGCAATGTGGAAGAACCCTACACGCGAAGCCGTATGGACGACCAGCTTAGGGCTGAGCTCATGAATGCTCTCCAACCGGCTTTTGCCAAGATCTCAGCCATGGGCGTCCGTTACAGCGAATTACCCGGTCACACCGAGGATATCGCCAATGCCCTGAACGAAGTCTTGACGGAGAAGTGGGGTAACCTGCGCGGTATCAAGGTCGTATCAGTCGGGCTCCAGTCGGTTAAAGCCTCCGAGGAAGACGAGAAGATGATCAAAGAGCTCCAGAAGAGCGCAGTCTTCCGCGACCCGACCATGGCGGCAGCCGGATTGGTCGGTGCCCAGGCCGATGCCATGCGCGCCGCGGCCTCCAACGAAGGCGCCGGCCCCTTCATGGCTTTCGCCGGCATGAACATGGCTCAGATGGCTGGTGGCGGCCAGGCAGGTCAGTTGTTCCAGCAGGGAGCACAACAGCAGCAGGCCCAGGGTCCTGTTCCCGTCGGAGTGACGGAGGTACCCGTCTGGAAATGCCCGGAGTGCGGCAAAGCGGATAATTCCAGCAAGTTCTGCGCCAATTGCGGAGCGCCCAAGCCGGAAATCGAAGAGTGGGTCTGTGAGTGCGGGACCACCAACACGGGCAAGTTCTGCGAGAATTGTGGCAAGCCCCAACCGGTTGTCAAGCACTACCGTTGCGACAAGTGCGGCTGGGAACCTGAAAATCCGACCACACCGCCCAAGTTCTGCCCCGAGTGCGGTGATGTCTTCGACGAAGCGGACCTGGTCGGAGGCGGGAAAAAAGCGCCGGAAGGCGACGAATAGACAGGACGACAATCAAGTCATCATTGGTTGGGACCGCCCCCTTGTTCTGGCAAGGGGGCGGTCCCTCGTTATTCTTCTATTGTGGGAATTTCCTGCAGGAAGCCGAAGTCGGGGTGCCTGATCTTGCCGCCGGGGGCGTTCAGCTGTTCCCTGACCAGTTCGGTTGTCTGGCTCTCCAGCACATCAATGTAATGGACGATGGCCGCCGCGACCGTGGTGGGGCGGTCGCCGTACTGGCCATGGTGTCCCGCGATGACCGATTGAGTCTGTCTGTAAAAGACCTCGTCGTAACGCGAAATAATCTCGTCCCTGATTTCAGCCAGAAATTCGATACCCCGGACACGATGGTTGGAGAACCAGAACTCCGACAGGTCCAGGTCCCGATACTCGAAAATTTTCCCGATGTCGTGCATGAAAACGGAAAAGGTCAGTAAATCGGCGCTCTCTTGCAGTTCCGGATTGTTTTCCAAAAGAGCGGAGAGGATGCGAAGCATCTTGGTTGTGTGATGGGCCAGCCCGCCGATTACATTGTCGTGGTGGCGTACGGCCGCACCTTCGATAAAGAACCGGCCTTCGAGCGCGGGCTGTGCCAAGGCAAGGTTGACCAGCTCCCAGCATGTGTCTGAGACGCCGGTTGCGGTCAGCCTTCGCTTAATATCCTCCAGGCTATCCATCAATTGCTGGCGCGGGATCCCGCCCATAAAATCGTTGCGGGTGAGGTCGCTGCCCGGGTAGAGGTCGATGCCGCGAACCGTCAGGTAGGGGCCGTTGAATTCGGATCCCACCGTCTCCGCGATGTAGATGCCCGGTCCGTATTCAATCACGATATCGTAAATGCCTTTGTCCCAGATCCGGAAAGGAAATGTCTGGCCCCGCAAATAGAATTCGCCCGTCATGTAATCGTCCCGCTTTCCGGAGCGCAGGTCGGGCTTGTTGTTGATGAGTACGGGTCCGCGTGAGACGCGCCCTTTTTCGATAGCTTGGTTAAGATCTAGTATGTCCATGGATTGCTCCTTTTTTCCATCATATCATCCCGGTCGAGGGCCGCCGGGTTACGCGGCCTCGCTTGACTTCGAAGACCGCGTCGTATAAAGGTGCCGTGTCAGAAAAGACCACATGGCTGACCGAGACAAGCGTGACACCCTCCAGGGTAAGCAAGGTGCGCTCGATGCCACGCGCGACCTCCTCGTCCAGACTGGCGAAGGCCTCGTCCAAAAGGAGCAGATCGGCCTTGGCGATCAGGCCGCGTGCGATTGCAATCCGCGCTTTCTCCCCGCCCGAGAGATTCTTGCCGTTGTCCAGGATGGTGTAATCAAGGCCATCAGGCAATGAAGCCAGGAAGCTGGACAGGCCCGCGCCTTCAACTGCCCGTGTGATGTCGTCCTCATTGTAGTCTTTGAAGAGGGTCAGGTTGTTTCTCAAGGTATCATCGAAGAGAAAGACATGCTGTTCGACATTGGCCAGGTGCTCGTAATAGGATTCACGGGTGATGGCGCGCAGATCGCGGCCGTCGATTAAGACAGCGCCCTCATCGGGATTGAAATACTTGCGTATTAAGCGCAGGACCGTTGACTTGCCTCCGCCTGATGGGCCCACCAGCAGGTACTTACCACCCCTTTGCATGGTAAAGGAGGCATGGCGCAATACCCTGTTCTCACCGTAGGCAAAGGAGACATCATCGAATTGAAGCGCGCGGTCAAAGGTATGGAGGATTTCGGTTTCAAGCTCCTTCTCCTTGTTTTCCAGCGACTCTTCCATGCGCAGGAAGACGGGCCTCTCCGACCGGATCATGGGCAGTCTTTCTGAGACCATATAGAAGGCGTTCATGATGTTGGAAAAACCGTTGATGATCAGGATCAGCCCCCCTGTCGTGGTAAGTCCGGTCCGGACAGCGAACATGGCGGCAACGAGCAGGGCCGAGATCATGATTCCGAACAGGGCATTGTTTCGGGTATTGACAACTGTCTCAGCTTTATCGAGTTCAAACCTTTTCTGCTGGACTGCGGAACTCTTGCGGTCGAAATCCTCGGTTACCTTGTCCTCGAGATTGTTGTTGCGGATGATGCGAAAGGCGGAAAGGACCTCCCGGATGTAGATGGTGTATTGTTGCAAGAAGTCGGAACGCTCTCCCTCATGTTTTGCAAGCCCCCGGCCCGAGCGGAGCGCCACATAAGCAATGATGAAACCGGGGATCAGGGCCAGGATCGCGACGGCCCAGTGGACCTCAAGAAGGATTATGACACCAGCCAAGGCATTGAAACCCCGCCTGAGGATCTCATGCAGGGAGATGAAGTAGCGCTGTTCCACCGAGTTCATGTCGTTGGTGATGTTGGAAAGATAAAGGGCCAGGTGCTCACTTTGGAATTCGCTGATGTTTTTGGCGAAGACGCGGTCGATGTAGCGGCCCTTCATGGTCTGGTTGACCTGGCGGACATAGCGCCCCCGCATCCAGGCAGACAGCAGGTCAACCGGTATAAAGGCGACAACACCCAGCAGCATGGGCAAGAGGATGATTTTAAGACGGCCGGGATCGCCCGCCAGGGCCGCGTCCATACTCTCCTTGATCAGGAGCATGAGCAAAACGTTGAGGGCTGAGGACAGCAACATGGGGATGGCAGTCGGGAGCAGTCTCCAACGTATCCGCCGGACGGTCTGTTTCAAGTCCGGGGGAAGCGGAGCCTGGGCTTGCTTTTTCATGGTCTTTCTTTTGGCCATCAAACCGTCTCCTTAAAATAATCGCCGGGCTGCCAGACAGAGAGGGTCCCGCCTTCAATCTCCAGGACTTTGTCATAGCCTTCCGTTACGCCTTCGTAGTAGCGGTGCGAGATGGAGATCACCGTGGCGTCGAGCGACAGTAAGGTTGCCTCGACGTGACGGCCCAGTTCTTCATCCAGGTTGGAAGTTGCTTCGTCGGCCAGAAGGAGCACGGCCCGCTTCAGGATGGCGCGGGCAATGGAGACGCGCTGACGCTCACCTCCGGAGAGGTTTTTCCCGTTTTCCTCCAGGGGTGTCTCCAGGCCCAGAGGCAGTCTTTCGACCAGCTTGCGTAAGCCTGCCCGGTCGATGGCGTCTTCAATGTCCCTCTGGCTGTATTCGCTGTACAGGGTCACATTATTTCTTAAGGTGTCCTCGAAGAGGAAGACATCCTGATAGACTTCCGCGATGCCGCGGTTGAGCGGGACGGGATCGATGGTTTTCAACTCCCTTCCGTCGTAGCGGATTTCCCCCTCATAGGAGTTGTAGACACCGGCCAGCAAATTGAGCAGGGTTGTCTTGCCTGAGCCTGAAACCCCCTTGAGCAAAATTTTCTCGCCTTTTTCTATCTTGAAAGAGGCATTGCGCAAAACAGGCCGGTCCTCATAAGAGAAAAAGAGCTGGTCGACTTCAAGTTCGTGGTCGAGGGCGAAGGGCATGGTTCCCAAAGGCGCCGGCGCTTCTGTTTCATCAGGGCTGCCTTTGACAATCCGGTCAAAAATGGCCTGGCTGGCCCGCATCTTGTTCAGATGAGGGAAAACCTGGACCATGCCCCAGATGGCCCGCTGGGTGATCTGTACCATGAAGATGCCCTGGGGCAGGGAGAGCTTGCCTGACACCAGGCCGGTTCCGACGTAGAAAAAAGACAGGACGGTGAAGATGAGACCCAGGGTTTCCATGGTCCCGCTTTGGAAATAGTCAAAGATATTGAAACGCATTATTATGTTTTCAAGGGCGGTCACATAGCCCATGGATTTACTGCGGAAGGGTACCTCCACCCGGTTGAGCTTCAGGATCTCCAGTCCGGAAAAAACATTGGACATCTGTTGGGAGAAGTCTTTGTTGGCATCCGACTCGCTCTCTTTGAGTGCGACGATCTTCTTTTGAAAACCTCTCCCCAGAAGAGCCAGAAGGCCAGTCGCCAGCGTGCAGGCCAGGCCGTACCTCCAGTCGAAAAAGAAGAGAATGCCGAGCACGGACAGTGTCAGACCGCCGTTGAAAATGACATTGAGGAAGGAGATGAAGAAATCGTTCTCGAAGATGTTGAGGTCATTGACCAGAAGCGACAGGTAGTGATCGCGGGATTTACGTGAGTAGACGCGGACGGGCAGGCTCAGGATATGGCGAAAGCCCCGCTTGCGGACGTCGAGCAGGATGTCGCGCATGAAGCCGATGCGCAGCCTTCTTGAGATCCAGTGGAATGCGGACGGCAGCAGCATGGCCGCAACCAGGATGGCAATCCGGGAACTGATTTCTGTGCTTGTCCGGGCTTCAAGAAGGGTAAAAGAAAAGCCCAGGACCGCTTCCATGATCAGCTGCTGGATGATGGGCAGTAAGGAAGCGAAAAGATAGACGATGAAGCCGCGTTTGCGGCTCCATAAAAGCTGGTAGAGCGTGGTTGGCTGATCTTGTTTCATCAGGAACTTAGAATTCCGTGACAGCCGCCCAGGGTGTCTCCGGGTAGATGTAGCGGTGGATGGGCGGCATGGAATTGTAGACACGGTCGATATCGACCGCGCCAAAACCGCCAGCCAGCTTGCGGTAGGTGCCCTTCAAAAGGACAGCCTCCATGTCAAGATTGGCCGCGAACAAGGAGGCCCGGTCACCGTCTTTCAGCCCCTTCCCCAGTTTTTTGTAGGGTGCCAGGGTCAGGAGAATACGGCTTTTGGACACGGACTTTCCCTGGATGACAGGCAGGAGACGGGGGTAGCCATCGGACCCGGTGAAGCCCAAAAAGAGCAGGGTGCCCGCTTTGGCTGTGTGCTGACGTGTCCAGGGGTTGAATACCTGATTTTCCCTGCCACGGAAAAAAGGTCCGCCCAGGATGACACGGACCATATTGGCCCCGATCCCCGCCATGTGTAGTTAGCGCTTTTCAGAGATCTCCCGCAGTTTGGCGTAGTGGACCGTGTGGACGCCGAAATAGGTGTTGAAACGGAAGAGGGTCATCTCGTTGAAGGCGATG
>JAAZGN010000212.1 GCA_012511185.1 Clostridiaceae bacterium | reverse complement strand
GGCCGACTCCATGCAGGACGGCGAACGAATTCGCGCCCTGCGCCAAAACGCCGAGTTTGCCCTTTATACACCGGGCGGCCAGTTCGGCAGGCCCCTGTCGCTTGAGGGCATGTTCAGGAAACCTGCGCCCGCCGCCATGGAAGATCCGGAAGTACTTCAGGAAGTTGTCTCGACGACAGCTACCAGCCTCTTGCATCTGGTAGGCATCAAGGACGCCGACCCTGTTTCGAGCAAAGAGCACGTCTTCTTGTCCACCCTGATCCAGAAGACATGGCAGGACGGCTATGACCTGACCATTCCGACCTTGATTCACTGGATCAGCCAACCGCCGATCAAGACCATCGGCGTTATGGATATTGACACCTACCTGCCAGAGAAGGAGCGTACGGCCCTGGCCTTCCGTTTCAATAACCTGATCGCTTCGCCAGCCTTCAAGGCCTTTATGGACGGCGAGCCCTTCGATATTCCTTCTTTACTCTATACAGACAAGGGAAAACCCAAGGTTTCGGTTCTCTCGATCGCCCACCTGGCTGACGCGGAGCGCATGTTCTTCGTGACCCTGCTTCTCAACCGTATGATTGCCTGGATGCGAACGGAGCAGGGAACCTCATCGCTGCGTGCCTTGTTCTATATGGACGAGGTATTCGGTTATTTCCCGCCCATCGCCAACCCTCCTGCCAAAAAACCGCTGCTGACCCTCTTGAAGACGGCCCGCGCCTACGGTCTGGGGATCGTCCTTGCGACGCAGAACCCGGGGGACATTGACTACAAAGGCCTTTCCAATGTCGGTACCTGGTTTGTCGGCAGGCTGACAACGGAAAGGGACCGGACGCGATTGCTGGAAGGGATGGCAGACGAATCTATTGAAGGCATCAGCCGCGCAGAACTTGGCAAACTGATCGCCGGACTCCAGCAACGGCAGTATCTCATGCGCACGGTCAGGGGCGGCGAACCGATCCTTTTCCAGACCAGGGTTGCCATGTCCAACCTGGGAGGGCCCCTGACCCGGGACCAGGTCAGACTTCTGGTGTCACAGTCGGGCTACCTGCCCCAGGCGGCACCGGCCCCCGAACCGAGTCAGATCCCGGTTCCACCCGGTCCCGATCAGGGCTTCTTCGTCCCGGAGGGCACGCCCGAACCCTTCGTCCACAAGTCAAGTGGGGAAGGGATTCCAGCCCCAATCCCGGCTCCGGTTCCGCCTCCGGCGGCTGCCGGTTTGACCGGTCCGCCTATCGAGCAGGTGTCGGTTGCTCCGCAGGCGGCCTCGGGAATACCCGTCAGTTATTTGTCTGGAACGCCAGGTCAGACTTACAAACCGACCCTGGCCGGCTATCTGACTGTCTATATCAAAGACGATAAGAGAAACATTTCGCATACGGAGAATGTTTCGCGTTTTACACCCTTGGGCGGCGGTGTCGTCCCTGTTGAGTGGGATAACAAGCTCGACCTGGATCTGGCCTTGGCTGATCTTGACACAGAACCGCCGGCGGGTGCCATTTATGCGGACCTGCCTCCGGAAGCCAAGCTGAAGACAAGTTTTACCGCATGGCAGCGTGCTTTGGTTGACACGGTATGGCGCGAGTCGGCAGTCGAGGTCCGCGAGCACAAGAAACTCGGCCTCGTTTCCGAGCTGGACGAAGAGGAGCGCGATTTTGTCGCGCGGGTCAATATGGTGGCGCGTGAGCAGCGCGATATCGAGCGCGATGAAATTGAAGCCAAGTACGACAAAAAACGTCTGGCCATCGAAGAAAGAATCGCCAAGGCGGAGGAGCGTGTTGACCGGGTCAAGGATCAGGCCAAGGACGCCAAGGTCCAGTCGGCTATTTCTTTCGGCGCGGCGGCGCTCGGCGCGGTTCTTGGAAAATCATTGGTCTCCCAGTCAAATGTCTACAAATCTGCGACTGCAGCAAAGAGCTTGTCGCGCGCCAGCAAATCCTCCGGCAATGTCGGCCGGGCCGAGGAGTCCATGGAAAGAGTGGAGCAGCAAATGGCCCTGCTCAACGAGGACATGGAAAAAGATATCAAGGCTCTGAGTGAACGCTATGACAAAGCGGCGGACGATATCATTACAACCACGGTCAAACCGCTCAAGAGCAATGTCGTTGTCAATGCCATGGTCCTGGTCTGGATGCCGCGAAACTAGAATAACCGCTGGCGGATGACCTCCGCCATGTCGTTCGCTATGGTTGGCTGAGATATTTCGCCGACTGTGTCGTCTGCCTTTCCCAGGCCCGCGACGTGGTCGGCGATTTCTTGTGGGTTAAAGCGAACTCCTGTAAGTGAAGCGGCGATTTGCCCTATGAAATCGCTGTCCAGGGCATCACTGTAAATAAGGGCCTGCGCGATCACCCCCTTCTTCACCTCAAGCAAGAACTCGGCCTGTCCCCAAGGGAATCTTCCGGTTTCGATCCGGGCATCGAATTTGATGGTGCTGCCGTACCGCCATTCCCATGAAGCGTAATCTTCTTCAAGCCGAGCCAGCTCCTGGTCGCGGGGGATCATCGCCGCATCCATCCTATCCTTCCCCGCATTCTCTCCATACTCTGCCACGAATGAATCAATTACAGATTCCGACAAGGCCGCAAGTGTCAGGTCGTTTTCTACTTCGATCAGATTGATTACACGGGAACGCACTGACTTGATGGCGCGTGATTGAAGTTTAAGATCGGAAACGGTCAGGTAGCGCAGGAGCGGTTCAATGTCGGTGTCGACCATTAGTGTGCCATGGTGGAGCGCCACGCCCCGCAAATAGCGGAAGGCATTGCCTGAGAATTTCCGATCACCAATCAGAATATCATTTCGCCCCGACCGTTCAGCCTGAATACCGAGATGGCGGACGGCCTCGAGGATGACATCAAAGCTGCGGCCAAGATCGAAACGCGAACGCGGCAAAATGATGGAAAAATTCAAATTCCCCAGATCATGGTAGACAGCCCCGCCGCCGGTACTTCTTCGCGCCAGGTAGCCCCCGTCCTCTTCCAGGGCGCCGGTCCGGCATTCGGCCCAGGCGTTTTGGTTGCGTCCTATGACCACGGTATGCTGATTCTGCCAAAGATAGAGGATAGCGCCATAGCGCCTTTGCGGATCGTCATCCGAGTCGCTATGACACCAGCCCATCAGGTACTCCTCAAGGGCAAGATTGTTCCAGGGATTGACTGACCTTGTTGTCACGATAAGGATTGGGGAGGACTGCTTCATGGCCGCCTGTTCTTTCATGAGTTTTTTCACCTTGTTATTCTAGCTGAAACAGGAGTCTTGGAAAAGAATGGTACCTGTGGATTTACATCCTGGCTTGGCGGGTGGGGATCCCTTGTGTTCCTGTGTCCGCCGTTTGATGATCCTGCCTTGGTCGTTGGCAAAAAAACAGGCAGCCGCGGCCGGCTGCCTGAGTGCAATCCAGACTGCGCTAACTTGTCAGCTTTCCTCTCCTTTTCCCGGCTGTCTG
>JAAZGN010000211.1 GCA_012511185.1 Clostridiaceae bacterium | reverse complement strand
GTCATGCACGTTGACAATGTCAAGCAACTTGACCTTGCAAAGAGGGATATCGACCTCGACTTCGGCGATGGAAACACCGAAGGAGTAAGCGTTGCTTTGGACAGAATAGGTGCTTTCGGCGGAAATCGCGTCACTCAGCTTGAAGTCGTAGAGGACATCGGTGACGAGATCCCCCAGCGACATGAGTATCCGGCCATCTGTCTTGCGGACGATATTGCCATCAGCCAGGTCAAGGATTTCGACAGGCATACGGGTCAGCGAATGCGCGTGGTCCAGGATCTTTTCGCGCAGTATCTGGCCTGTCTGTGCGATGGAAAAACTGCTGACATAGGTCTGGCGTGAGCCGTAGGCTCCCGATCCGTAGGGGCTGACATCGGTATCCTGGTTGGTGAAAACATGGACGTTCTCGGTCCGGATTCCGACCGCTTCGGCAGCCATTTGGGCGAAGACGGTATCGAACCCCTGGCCGATCTCCGTTTCCCCCGTCATGATATTGAGAGAACCGTCCTGGTTCAAAATCATGCGGCAGGTAGACGTTTCGATGCTGATCGGCCAAACGGCCGTGTTGTACCAGAAAAGCGCCAGGCCGATTCCCCGGCGCACGGGACCTGTCTGGTTTTTGTAAAGCTCACGTTTGCGGTCGTAATCCATCATTTCACGGGCCTTGTCCATGGTCTGCCTCAAGCTGTCATGGTAGAGCTCGTTTTTCGAAAAATCGTCGTAGTAACCGACCGGCATGCAGTTTTTCCAGCGGAATTCGTAGGGATCCAGGTTGAGCTGTGTCACGATATCGTCGGTGTGGCTCTCCAGCTGGAACATGGCCTGGGGGATACCGTAAGCGCGCATGGCGCCGGCAGCCGGCTTATTGGTATACATAGTCCAGCCATCCGCTACAAAATGATCGACCGGGTAGAGCTGCGGATAGGCGCCCATTCCTTTTTGGAGGACACCGTGCCCATGGGAGTCGTAAGCACCATTATCCGAGTAAAGCTCGGCTTTTCTGGCTACCATGGTCCCGTCGGGGCGTAGCCAGGTAATGATGTGGGCGTGGATGGCGTGGCGGACGCGGTTGCTGAAGAAAGTCTCTTCGCGTGTTGTGTCGAATTTGACTGGATGCCCGCCGACCTGGGTCGTCATCCAGGCGACCAGCGGCTCATAAAGTGCGTCCTGTTTGTTGCCGAAACCGCCCCCGATGTATGGCTTGATAATGCGGATCTTGCCCCAGGGCATGCCCAGTGCCTGGCCGACGATGCGCCGGATGAGGTGGGGGATTTGTGTTGAGGTAACAACTGTGCTCCGGCCGCCCTGTTCCATGTAGGCGTAGGCGACGTGGTTCTCAATGTGGGCGTGCTGTACGGTTGGCGTGTGGTACCAGCCCTCTACCTTGACAAGGCCGGGTTCCTTGATGGCTTCTTCGTAATTTCCCCTGGTAAGGCGGCTGTGTCCCAGCACATTGTCGGGACGTTCCTCATGGATGACAGGGGCTCCCTCTTTTTTCGACTCGATGGGGTCGAGGACGAAGGGATACTCTTCGTATTCCACCTTGATGGCCCGGATGGCACGGTCCGCCGCGACATAGTCCCTGGCGATAACTGCGCCGATTTCGTCGCCATAATAGCGGACGTGCTCGTGAAGAATCTTGCGGTCAGCGATGTCCTGTCTGGACGGGTCGGTTGTCCACGGGTGACCTGCCGGAGACCACAAATAATCGGGAGCATCGAAACAGGTGAGGATCTTGACGACGCCGTCAATCTTTTCAGCCTCAGCTGTATCGATTTTCAAGACCCGGCCATGGGCGATGGTCGAGTGAAGAATTCGCGATACATAAGCGTTCTTGGGACAGAGATCATCCGTGTATTTCGCGCGGCCGGTTGCTTTGTCGTAGGCATCGACCCGCTTCGTACTTTTCCCAACTTCCATAGGTAACTCCCTCTAAACGATGAT
>JAAZGN010000210.1 GCA_012511185.1 Clostridiaceae bacterium | reverse complement strand
GGCTTTGATGTCGACGATTTACCTGGCGTCGATCAGATTATGGCGCAGGCTGAAGAAGCTCGGTCCCGCCTGCCATGATGTACGTGTCTCCGTCGCGTGACAGCGCAGCCAGCGCCTGGTCCAGTTCAAGTGGTCTGACATAATCAAATTGACTTAGCATGGATAACCTCCTTTTACTGGGTGAATTCGTTTCCGCATTAAAACCGATATCCCTGCGGTATGGCATAAACCATTGTGCAGAATAACTCGATTTTACCATGATGTGCAGGAAAACACGTTGTGACTGCACACAAAATATGGCAGGGTGCCAGGCCGGAATTGGCAATACTATACAATGATCAAGGGCGGGAAGACCCAATTCACCATCCCTCCGGGCCAGCCCGGAACGGCCGGGACGGGAGCGAAATCAACAGAGGGCCCGCTTTTGTACTTACTGTTCAATTACTCCCGGGCAGAAGACAGGTAGACTTGTCAGTGAACGATAGTATTAATCCGCTATATCCGGATGTTACTGTTGTAGTGAGCTAAATGAGGAGGCTTCGATTTTGTGTAAAATGTTAGATGAAAAGGACGGGCAGATCATGGACCAAAAACAGCTTACGATTCAGCTTCGGGATATTCTCCAGGTCGATTTGCTGCAGGGGGCGGAAGTCCTGGCCGGCCACAGGGGGCTTCACAACGGAATCGTTTCCGTCAATGTCATGGAGGTCCCCGATATTATCGACTGGGTAAGGCCGGGCGAGCTCTTGCTGACCACTGCCTTTACCTTCAGCGATGATGTCATGGCCCTGGAGCGTCTGATCCCCGAACTCAAGGCCAAGCGCGTATGCGGTCTGGGCATTAAAACCCAGCGCTACACCAGCGAGGTGCCCGAAGGCGTTCTCCGCATTGCCGATGAGATTGATTTTCCCATCATCAAGGTTCCGCAGGACGCCCCTTACGGGGAGCTGATCAAGGAGATCTTCAACCATATTATCGGCGAGCAGACCCGTTTGCTTTCACGCATCAACGACTTCAACCACACAGTGCGCGAAATCATGCTGCGTCACGAGGGCATGCAGGCCATTACCGAGCAGATTTACCTGGCGACCGGGGCACCGGTTGCCATCAGTGATGACATCTTCCGTGATGTCTATTTCTACTGTCCCGACCCGGTCAAGGAGCGCCGGATCGAGGAGGATTACCAGGCTCTGTCAGCCGCCGATTTCCTGAGGCGTGAACACAAGCCGGAAAAGGACAGGGGCCAGGAGGTCATAAGCGACGGAAATCTCAAGCGGTATACGGTTCCGATCTACTTCGACAACACCCATTACGGCAGTATTTTCATCTGGGATACGGACGGGACTTTGCGGCCCCAGGATCTTTTTGTCATCGAATCGACCTCCACCCTGATCGCCCTGGATATCCTCAACCGGACGACCTTGGTTGAGCGCGAAAATGTCCACCAGACGACCTTCCTGGAGCAATTGCTGAGCGAAGATTCCCTGGAGCAGTCCAAGGCGGTCGGCAGCGCTGAATTCTATCTTTTTCACCCCGATCTGCCCAGCCAGATCATCCTGCTGGCGGTCAATCATGGAAGCCGCCTCCAGGAAGCAGCCGACCAGGGGCGTCAGGTGGAGAACTTAGATACCATCCTGCTCAACCTGACCAACCGGATCAAGCGTGAGTACAAGGGTTATTTCCTGTCCACCCGCAAAAGTGACCGGGCCATCTTCCTGCTTCAGTTCGACAGCGACTGTTCCATCGAAGGCCGCCAGGATCTCTGCGATCAGTTTGTCGGGGTTCTTCTGAGATGTGTTGAGGAAAAGGAAATCGCCAGATATACCTCCATCGGTGTCGGTTCCTGTGTTGGTTCCTACCGCGCCCTGCCATCCAGCCTCCAGCAGGCTGAGCAGACGGTCCGGATCCTCCAAAGCCGCAGCGGCCAGGAACTTTCCGTTCTCTGCTACGATGACCTGGGCCCGCTTCGGATTCTGGGACATCCCCTTCTTCGCGACGACGCCCTCGCCTATGCCGAGGAGATTTTGAGTTCCCTCGAGGAGCATGACGCCAAACAGCGCGGCGATCTGATCGAGACCATCCGCGCCTACTTCGCATCAGGCGGCAACCTGAAGCGGGTTTCCGAAATGCTTTTTACCCACTACAATACGGTGATCTACCGGATCAACCGGATCCGCGATGTGTATGGGATTGATCTGCGTGATCCGGAAACGGCCTTTAATTTTCAGCTGGCACTGAAAATTAAGGAGCTGGTCCAGTGACGGGACCGGCCATCTATCAAGCCGTCGGGATTTCATCCGATTTGCGGGCTCTGCTGGCCAAACATCCGGATCTTGAGCTGGTCGTTCATTCCGTCTTCAAGAGCGTGACCAACCTGCTTTCAGCCGGCCAGACCCTGGTGACCCTGGCTTCAGCCGGCCGTGATCTCATGCCCATGGGTCTGCTGGTCGCCCCCGGGCTCGAGGGCCTGGCCTTGCGGGACGGCCAGCGTCTCCATTACAAGGAGTGGTCCTTTTACTTGCCGGGGCCACAATCTGTACGCGGCAGGTCAAAGTCCGGCCGACCGCGCTGCCTGCGCCGCTTGTGCGAAATGAACAAGAGCTGGCCGGAAGACTGGCCTTGATCAAAAAGATCCTGACGGAGGGGGACAGGGGCGGGATCGCCTCCCTTGTGGCGCTTATACCCGGAAACGATGGCGCTGTCAGCGGCGAACCGCTCAATCTCAACAGATTTTTATCTTCCATGACTTGAGCACTTTTCTGGAGGCCCTGGGCGCGGGCGACTTCAATTGCGCGGGGAACTGGCCCGCGGCCTGGTCGGCTTCGGACCCGGCCTGACGCCCTCCTGTGACGATTTTCTCAGCGGAATCCTGCTCAGCCTTTACTAGGACGCCTCTTTCGGGCCGTGCCACCCGGGGACCGCTGCTTTTCTTGAACAAATCAAAGCCCTTGCCCGGGACAGGATGACCCTGGTCAGCCGCCATATGCTGAGCCACGCGGCGGCAGGCCGTGCGGACACCCTTCACCTGGAGCTGCTCGAGGCCCTTGTCCAGGGTGACCTTGCAGCGCTTGAGCCGCTCGTCCGCCGCCTTCTTTCCTTTGGCGCGTCGTCGGGTACCGACTTTTTGTTGGGGCTCTACTGCGCCCAGCTGCGGATGCCCCGCCAGGTCAAAATTCCGGTGAATCAAATCGATCAGGTCATGGGACAGAAAAGAGCCCCGCTGACGGCAGGGACAGGATGAAGGAGCGAATTCATGGTCAGGACCATTGTCAGGGAAAACGCCTATTACGATTCCGTCACCCTCATGCTGATCTCGCGCGAGATAAAAAAACTGGACGGCGTGGAGGAGGTTCTTGTCGGCATGGGCACCGATTTAAACCTGGATCTGGTAAAAATGCTGGACATGTTTGTGCCCGAACTCGAGCAGGTGACACCCAACGACCTCTTCATCGCGGCCAGAGTCGATGAGGCAAAGGTGACCATGGAGGACCTGGCCGCCTCTTTCGAGGAACAGCTGAACCGCAAGAGGGAAGCCATGCGGGGGACTACCAGCCGCCGACACTCCGCTCCGCCCTCAACCACCTGCCGGGCGCCAATCTGGTGCAGATCTCGATTCCCGGCCGGTACGCGGCGAAGGAAGCGGAAGACACCCTGCTCCAGGGACTCCATGTCATGCTCTTTTCCGACAACGTGACCGTGGAGGACGAGCTCTGCCTGAAAAAGCTGGCCGTGGAAAAGGGCCTGCTCATGATGGGACCCGACTGCGGTACAGCCATCATCAACGGCGTGCCGCTTTGCTTTGCCAACGCGGTCCGGTGCGGCAGGATCGGCCTGGTCGGGGCATCGGGGACGTGAACCCAGGAGATCACGGTCCGGATCCACCAGCTCGGCGAGGGCCTGTCCCAGGTGATCGGGACGGGCGGCCGCGACCTGAAGGAGGAGATCGGCGGCCTCATGATGATCCAGGGGATTCAGGCCTTGATCGGGGATCCGGAAACGGAGGTCCTGGTCCTCGTGTCCAAGCTGCCGGCTCCCCCGGTCGAAAAGAAGATCTATGACCTGGCGGCGGCCTCCCAAAAGCCGGTCGTCATCGCTTTCATCGGCGGCGAGATTGACAAGGTGCTGAACAAGCGCCTGATCCTGGGAACCTTCCCCTGGAAGTTCCAGTACGGCGAATCGGCTTTCTGCCGCTGTGTCGCCTTTGAGGAAGTTGACTGAAGAGACAAGGCCTACTGGAG
>JAAZGN010000209.1 GCA_012511185.1 Clostridiaceae bacterium | reverse complement strand
CACCGAGATCTTGCTCTGGATAGCAAAGCGGACCAGGGTTTCACAGGGATCCGAAATACAGGGCATGCCGGCGCCGGAGATGACGGCAATCGACTGTCCGGCTTTCAGGTCAGCCAGCAGCATGTCGTGCCGGTATTCCTTATTCTGTTCGTAGTAACTGACCAGGCGGTTGCCCACACCGAGCGAGGACAGCAGGCGCGCGGCGCGGCGCGTATCTTCCGCGGCAATGTAATCGACTGCCTGAAGCACTTCCGAGGCGCGCGGACTCATATCGCCGCTGTTGCCCAGCGGTGTAGCGACCAGGTAGAGGGTTCCAGTTTTCGCTTTCGCTTCCATCAGACCGACAGCTTCAGAATCGCGCGCACATCGTCACGATCGAGCGACCGGTATCCCGCCGGGAAAAGATTGATCGAATCAATCAGGTTCCCGATGGCGCCGGCCGGTATCCCCACATCACCCAGAGTCGCGGGTGCGCCAATCTCATTGAAATAGTCACGCATGGCCTTGAGCCCGGCAAGAGCCAGTTCTTCTTCACTTTTTCCCGCCGGGTCGATCTCCCAGACACGAACCGCGTACCGGGCCAGCTTATGTTCTGCCTCCTTGCGGATGTAGTAGAGCAGGTTGGGATGGACGATGGCAAGGCCAGCCCCATGGGGGATGTCATACCAGGCCGAGAGGGCGTGCTCAATCTGGTGGGATTGCCAGTCTTCTTCCTTTCCGAGCCGCAGCAGGCCGTTGAGGGCCATGGTGGAATCCCACATCAGGTTGGACCGGGCCTGGTAGTCGTTCAGATCGGTCAGCGACCGGTCGAGATTGACCCGGATGTTACGCAAAAGCGCTTCAGCCAGCTCATCCGACAGATTGTCGTCGTCGGGCGGGGAAAAATACTGTTCGAAAACATGGGAGATCATATCGATGGCACCGTAGACCACCTGCTCACGTGGCATGGTCATGGTAAGTCGCGGTTCCAGGATGGAAAACCGGGGGAAGAGCAGGACATTTCCGTAGCCGCGCTTCCGATTATTCTCCCAATCACTGACGACTGTCGTGCTGTTCATCTCACTTCCCGTCGCTGGCATGGTGAGCACAGTCCCCAGCGGAACAGCACGATCGATACGCTGACCGTTCAGGTAAAGATCCTCCCAAAAATCACCCGGATGGAAGGTGCCGGCGGCAATGGCCTTGGAACAATCCAGGACACTGCCCCCGCCCACGGCCAGGATGAAATCGACGGACTCCCTGCGGCAGATTTCAATTCCTTCATAGACCTTTTCGGTGCGCGGGTTGGGCATGACGCCGGTCAGCTCGAAGACTTCCTTGTCAGCTTTCTTTAGCAGGCCGGTCACCTGGTCGTAAAGACCGGATCGCTTGATGCTTCCCCCGCCATAGACGAGAAGCACCTTGCGTCCAAAGGGCACCAGCTCCCCGGGCAGGCTGTCGAGCATACCGTCACCAAACAAAATCCTGGTTGGATTATGAAATACAAAATTTTCCATGGATGACCTCCTTGATGATTTCACTGGAAAAAAGAGGCCGCCCACGTGAGGCAGCCTGACTTCGTCCCGGTGGTGATCCCGTCTTATTCTTCCGAGATGCAGCCGATCGGGCAGACCTCGGAACAGGCTCCACAGTCAATGCAAAGTTCGGCGTCAATAACGTAAAACTCTTCTCCCTCCGAAATCGCCTCGGTGGGACAAACTTCGGCACATGAGCCACAGCTGATACATTCATCACCATCAATAATGTGCGGCATGGTCTTCCTCCTTCTTGCAGGAACAGGCTTTCAGCGCAGTTCCTTTCTAAACTCTACCCAAAGATCATAGCACAAAATGCATCATCTTCAATCTTTCAGATCCGAGAGATGATAGACCTCCACATCCTGTTCCCCGTTGCGGTCAAAGCGGACCCGGACCTCTT
>JAAZGN010000208.1 GCA_012511185.1 Clostridiaceae bacterium | reverse complement strand
GTCTTGACATCGATCATCCGGAGATTGAAGACTTTATTACCTGGAAGGCCCGGGAAGAAGACAAGGTGATCGCCCTGGCCAAGATGGGCTACGCCGCCGACATTGACGGAGAGGCCTACCAGACTGTTTCCGGTCAAAACTCGAATAATTCAGTTCGCTTCAATGACGAATTCATGCAAAAAGTGGTCCAGCTCGACCGCGACCCCACATCGACCATTATTCTGCGCGGCCGGCGCGATTCGAGCGTCGACCGCCCGGTCCGCGTCAGCCACCTTTGGGAGATCTTCAACAAATCAGCCTGGCGGTGCGCCGACCCGGCTCCGCAGTTCGATGACACCTTCAACGCCTGGCATACCTGCCCCGCCGGGGAGGACGGTGACCTGACCGCCAGGCACAACCGCATCAACTCGACCAATCCCTGCGGGGAATACGCTTTTCTCGATGACACCAGCTGCAACCTGGCCTCCATCAATATCATGCGCTTCTTCGATCCCGGCCTGCACACCTTTGACACCGGGGCTTATCTCCACCTGTTCACCATCGCCCAGCTGGCCCTGGAGGCTTCCATTCACTGGGGACAGTTCCCTACGCCTGCCATCGCGCGCAAAACCTGGGCTTTTCGCGCGACGGGGCTTGGCCTGGCCAACCTGGCCTCCTTGTTCATGAGCGTCGGAATTCCCTATGACTCGGCGGAGGCGCGCGCCATTGGCGGCGCCCTTGCCGGGATACTGACCGGCCAGAGTTACGCGATTTCCGCCGTCATGGCTCAGCAGCTCACGCCTTTTATCCATTATGAAAAAAACCGCGACCATATGCTGCGGGTCATCCGCAACCACAGCCGGGCTGCCGGTGTCAGAACAGACGAAGCGGAAGCCATCGGCTACCAGCTCCCCGTCGTCGACCACCAGCTTCTTGAACAAAGGGGTTCCGGCCCGCTTTCTGAGGCCTTGAAGGAGAGCTGGACCAGAGCGGAGACCTGGGGCGGGGAGCACGGATACCGCAACGCCCAGGTTTCTGTCATGGCCCCCACCGGCACAATCTCTTTTGCCATGGACTGTGCCGCGACCAGTATCGAACCCTTTTTCTCCCATGTCGTCTACAAAAAGCTTGCGGGCGGAGGCTTGATGAAACTGGTCAATCCCGTCGTCGAAGAGGGATTGGCCGCGCGCGGCTATTCCAGGGAAGAGCGGGAGGCCATCGTCGCCTATATCATGCGCGAGGGCGACGATGGCATGATACTGGACGGAAAGATTGAAGGCGCGCCTTTTCTCAAGGATGAGGACCTGGCCATCTTTGATACCGCCAATCAATGCGGCAGCGGTGAACGGTATCTCCCCTGGCAGGGCCACGTCGGCATGGTAGCGGCCATCACGCCGCTCATCTCGGGTGCTGTTTCAAAGACGGTCAACCTCCCCAGGGAGGCGACCGTCCAGGATTTCGCTGATGTTGTTTTGTCCTCATGGAGTCAGGGGATCAAAGGGATCACGCTCTATCGCGACGGCTCCAAGTATGCCCAACCCCTCAACATCCGGCTGGCGGGTGTCGAAAGCCAGGATCTCCCCCTGGAGGATCTGACCTACCAGGATTTGCTCCATGTCGCCAAAAAGGCCAGGGAAGAGCTCGATGAATGCAATGAGAAGCTTGATCGCGGCGAATGGGTTCACGGGCGGGTCAAACCCTACGGGATCCGGACGGGGACTACCCATCCGGCTCAGATCGAGGATGTCAAGGTCTACATTACCGTCAACAGGGATGAAGAGGGGGCTATAACGGAGCTTTTCATGACGACTGACCGCGAAGGCACCCTGATTACCGGCCTTCTGAATTCGCTGTCCAAAACCATTTCCGTTATGCTCCAGTATGGCATCAGGCCCGAAGCCATCTCCAAGATGTTGCGGGGTCAGAAATACGAACCGTACGGCTTTGTCCAGCGCCGCCCCTACATCAAATACTGCACATCGGTCTCCGATCTGATCAGCAAAGTGCTCGACATTGAAGCGGGGGACTTTACGCGTGTCCAGGTCAAGCCAGAGGGGCTGCCAGGAGGAGAGGGCAGCGGCGAGAGCAAGGCCACAAGGTTTCAGATCAGCATGGACGACTTCATCCACGAAAAAGCGCGTGAGGCGAGCAGAACAGGTCAGCGGCTTCATGACGGGTCGGTCTGTCCGAACTGCTCGGGCACCCGCATGGTCAAAAACGGAACCTGCAAGGTCTGTCTGGATTGCGGAGAAACAACGGGCTGTTCCTAAATCCCGTTGTACCAAGAGACGATCCGGTCCTGCCAGCCAGTTAGTTGGTATAATCAAGCGAGAACCTGTTCAGGAACAAGTTGCCTGAGCAGCACTCGGTGGTATGTTGTCAAAAAGTAAGCCGTGCCGGTTTCTTTTGTGATCCGGCACACAGGGTGCCTGTTAGGAGGAGATACCCATGAAATACTGTCAACAGTGCGGTGCGGAGTTGCCCGCGGACGCCAGTTTCTGTTCCCAATGTGGTTTCCGGGTAAGGCCACAACCCTCACAAGAAGTGGAAGCTGTCATGGCATCCACCGAAGTAGAGCCGGTTGAGCCTGCCCTCCCGGAACTGGAAAGGGAAGAAGCCGAAATGGGGGAAGTGGCAGTAGCCGGGCCGGCTGAAGCTGTATCGGCAGGAGAACCGCCTGCGGTACCCAGCTATTATGAGCCGCCGTCTGTTCCGCAGCCACCTTACGGTTATAGCGTGCCCCCCCCACAGCAAGTTCCTTATCCCTATCAAGCCGCGCAATCACCACAGCCATACGCTCAGGCCCCTGCGCCCTATCCTTCTTACGCCTATGGTGCGGCGGCTCCGGCTCCGCGTCGCAAGAAGCGCTGGTATATCCCCGTCATCATTGTCCTTGTGATTCTGGGTCTGCTGGCCGGCTCCTGGTTCGTTTTTGGCGATCAGATCCGGAACCTCTTCTCGTCCACGGAAAAGAAATGGAGGCAGGCCGAGGCGGCATCCAGCCTGATTCCAGAAGACTCAATGCTCTACAACATAAGAGCAATGGCCGGAGACTTGTTGAGTCAGAAAAAAACCGGCTCCGTGACCGATTTGACCTTCGATGTCAAGTCCGACGCCATGCCGGAGGAGCTGGCAGAGATCCTGACCCTCCTTTCGAGCCTGCGCCTCCAGCTGGAGACCAGGGTTGATGCGGGCGGGGATCCCGCGCATTTCCGTACCCGCCTGGGACTCGGTAGGCGGGGCGAAGCAGGGGAAGCCCTGGGGGTCGAGATCTACAATGTCGGGGATTATTACATTCTCTCCCTGCCTGAAATTTTAGATAAGCCTTTGGCTCTGTCTCCCGAGGATTTGGAAGATTTGACGGACAGCCAGGGTGATTTGTTTGACATGACAGGCATGCGCGACAAGCTCGATAGCCTGACCGGCGATAAACTGGATCAAATGGTTGACGACCTGAAGGAAATCTTTATTAAATACGCCGACAAACCTGAGATGGTGAAAGGTGAGACATTGACCATCGGGGACGTCAGCCAGATCCTGGATTATTACGAGCTGATCGTACCTGCTGACAGCTTCCCCGCCATGGCAAAGGAAATTCTGACTTACCTGCGCGATCATAGGGGATTGGAGGATTTTCTGACCAGTCTGGCACAGACGGTACCCATGCCGGGTAACGCATACGATGAAGATCTTTACGACCTGTTTCTTGAAGAAATCGAAGCCGCCATCGATGATATCGACCGTAATTCCGGAGACTATGCGATTGAAGCGAGGCGAAAGCTTTACGTCGATAAGAAGAACAAGCCTGTCGGTGAAGAACTGATTTTTACCAAGAGTGAAGGCGTATGGGAGGAAAAGACCAAGCTGGCATGTTTGCATGTCACAGATGGGAAAAGACACGCGCAGCTTTATGAGCTCGGTACGCCCGACGATTTCGGTATTAAATACGTGGCTTTCTTTACTATGGAAGGGGAACTTCGTACGGGAGATTTCTCTATCAATGTCAGCGGAATGGACTGGGACAACCCCGCATCGTTGGAAGAAGTCATCAAGGGCACGTTCAGCGATTTCGGCCTGATAAAATCCGGGGATACGCCTTATCCCGTTGGCAGGATCTCCATGACGCTAAAAGGTTTCGGCGATTTGTTCATGAGTGATTTCGAGTCGGTGACCATCAGCTACGCCGGCAAAATTGAATCAAAGGCCGGGCTTGATCACCTGATCGCCAGTGTGGAGATCAGGTTCCCCTTAGATGACGAGCTCCTATCGATCACCATGGGGATCGACCACCATGCCTTGCCGGACAAGGAGATCTCTTTCCCGAATGAAATGCCGGCCGATTACTACAATATAAGCGATGACGACGCCATGGAGGAGCTCATGTCCGACGAGCGCGTCTCCGAGCGCCTTACGGAGGCACTCGAGAAGCTTGGCATCAATCCGGAAGCCCTGGGCGGCTTTTCAGGAGGCGACGATTGGGATGACTGGGATGACTGGGACGATTGGGATTAGATCTTCCCAACTGGTAGTAAGCAAGTGGAGAAGACGAGAGGGGACGGCGGGGAGCTCACAGTACACGGCCTGAATAAATCATGGTCAGCGTACAAGGCACTCCGCGACCTGAGTTTTGAACAGCCAGAAGGCACCATACTGGGGATCGCCGGAGATAACGTGGCGGGGAAAAGCACCCTGTTGAAGGTGCTCGCCTCGGTTCTCTCAAGAGACAGCGGCGAGATACACTTTCGGGGTGTTTCCCTGGACGACCGTTTGCGCTGGCGTGCCATGATCGGCTATGTTCCTCAGGAACTGGCGCTGGATGACAGGCTTCGTGTCCGGGAGACACTCTCGTTCTGGGCGGCTGCCCGGGGCTTTTCGCGATCCGGCCGCAAAGGCTTTCTTGAGATGGCTGCGACCGACCCCCTGGTATCCGGCTTTCTGGAAAAACCTATCCGGGAGTGCTCCGGCGGCATGGCCCGGCGTGTCAGCCTGATCGTTGGCCTCTTGGGTGATCCCCTTCTTCTCTTGCTTGACGAACCCTTTGCTGGAGCCGACCGGGACAGCCGGGAACTGATCAAGGGCCGTGTGGATTTACTCCGCTCCCGTGGCAGGACTATCCTTGTGGCAAGCCACGAGGAGGAAATCCTCATCACTTTATGCAACCGGGTATTGACCCTGCAAGACGGTGTGCTCACGGCAGCTTCCGCTGAAACAGCCTAGGGGTTAAGCTATGACCGGTCAGCAGGATAAGGGAGGGCTTGGGCAGAAAAAACTGCCCGCCTTATGGTTTCTATTTCGGCGGGATCTTCGCGCAGCAAGAACCGCCCTCTTAATCGCATCGGTAGCGATCTTCTTCCTGTCATTTGCTTTAGCGCGTCTAGCCCGCCTTCCATTGGACCAGGAAACCGAGACGCCCTCTGAATTTCTGATTGAGGCCTCCATTGTTGATGAAGATCAAAGCATACTGGGGGATATGATCGCCCTTTACTTCGAGGACATCCGCCTGATCAAGGCGATCCATCGCGATACCCTGCCCCAGGCCATGGAACGCTTGCAGGCTGGAGATATCCTGGTTGTTGTTCACCTGCCTGCCGGCTTCATGTCGCAATCGGTTACGGGAACACCGAAACAACCGGTTGAACTCTGGTTTCATCCGAAGATGCAACCTGCGGCCTTTCAGGTTGGAGTGCCGATAGACCAACATGCCGTTGCATTCGACTATCTGTACAGTTCTATCTTCGGCTTTCAGAAACTATACGTGGACCTGGGTGGCGACGAGGACCTGTCGTGGGAGAAGGCAACATCGCACACACTGAATGTGGTTACTGCTTACCTGGACCGCAACCGCTTCACCACCGATACGGATCTATTCAAGGTCAATATTCTCGTTCACACGCTGGCGGGCCTTTTGATCGTCCTGTCCATCCTGCCTGCCATGGGTGTGCTGGCCGCGACCACCCGGATCAGGGGGACGTCGTACGAAGACAGGATGCTTATCGCTTGCGGCTACGGGCCGCTTATGACGGCACGGCTGCTTGCCGGCCTTGTTTGGTGGACTCTGCTTGTGGTCCCGCTCCTGTTCGTTTTGTACACGGGAGGGATTGCGGTCTCCGTGTTTAAAATGGCCCTTCTTTTACTGTCCCTTTACCTATTTACCGCTTTTGTCATGCTGGCGCTTGGCAGGATCAAGGCGCCCGGTATCAGCCTCTTTCAGGCGGGCTGGCGTATTCTTATCTTTCTGCTTGTCATGGGCGGCGTACTCTATCCAGTGTCACTTTTCCCTGTCTGGCTCATTCAAAGCGCCCGGTACACCCCGGCCTACCCGGTCATGCAAACGGTCTATCAGGCCCTGTTCGCACATGAAGCAATCGCGGGATCGGATATTCTGGTTGTGCTCCGGCCGCTTGTGCCGGCCTTCGCGCTTGCCCTTGTCCTGGGGAGGAGGCGGGTATGAATAATCTTGTCATCATGACAAGGTTGAAGCTGAAGTTGCTGCTTCGCAGACCCATCTTGCTTGTGTCCTGCCTTGTCATTCCCCTCCTCTTGTCCCTTCTGGCCGGTGCTGCCGTTGTCCGAAATGATCTTGCCGAAATAAGGGCAGCCTATGTCGACCTGGCGGACAATGAGGAGAGCGCCAAGCTTGCCGCCATGCTGGAGTCAAGCAAGCTTGGCTGGCAGCAAGTCGGGATGGAGGAAGTCGAGCGGGCCATTGAGCTCGGCCAAGTGGACGGTGTTATAGTCATCCCACCCAACTTCGGGGACCGGAGCTCGGCCATTCACATTGATGATGCTTATGTCTGCGGCTACATCCCGGGAAAAGACAGCCTGGCGGTGGAATTGATCCGCAATAATTATCAGGTCACCTCCCTGGCCATGTCCACGGTGGCAAAGTTGGAGAAAGACCTCTTGTCGCTCCCCGGCTCATCTGGGCTCACAGAGGCCGGGATGAGTGAATTACTGGAAATCAAAACGGAAGAAGCCCGTCGTGAGGGCGCCAATTTGACCATTTCCTTCCATAATCTGGAAAGAGGGGACTCCCTGCAGGTTATCCAAATACCGGACACCGCCGTTGAGGTACTGTTTTTGTCTGTCTATTCGCTCATGAGCAGCCTGATGCTGGCAGATGCGGCGACACTCAGGCGGATGCAATCCCTGCCCGGCGGTTTTGGCAGAGATTTCTTGTCGACGCTCCTTGCCCTGACGATCTCGGGAATCCTCCAGCTTGGCACCATGGTCGGTCTCACCCTCCTTCTCATGCCGGGGACGTCTAGGCCTTTCAATTATGTCCCTGTCATGGCCGTGCTGCTCCTCTTCATGCTGGCATTTGGCCAGATCATGGCTCTGATCCCGGGCGACCGCCGCTTTGTACCGGCTTCGCTCCTGCTTTTTGTCTCCATTTTCGCCGGCGGTGTCCTGATCCGCCTGCCCACGATCTGGATGCAATATGTGGGTCAATACACGCCGCACGGCTGGGCGATTGCCAAACTGTCCAACTTGCAAACTACTGTTGGTTTCACCGGGGCGGTGGCCACGGGGCTGATCTTGCTGGTTATCGCCTATCTGGCACAAAGAAAAAGTGAATTCCTGGCCGGATGATGAGTCGACCGGACCGGTCAAGTCCGGTGTAGAATAAAAACGTGAAAACAAATATTGAAAGGACAGCTGGATGAAGCACGACGATTATCTTGACCGGGTCCGCAGTCAGCTGGGGCTGGTTCACCTGTATTGCGGAGACGGAAAGGGAAAGACCACAGCGGCAACAGGCATTGCCGTACGGGCCAAGGGTCTAGGCCTCAATGTCCTTTTTGTTCAATTTTTGAAAAGCGGAACATCGGCCGAACTCGACTCGCTTCGAAGGCTCGGCATTGAGATTATGTCCGGTCAACCGACCGGGAAATTTGTTTTCCAGATGAACGAGCAAGAGAAGGCGGCTACCCGCGATTACCACGGCAGACGCCTGGCTGATGCCATGGCGCGAAGCCGCGAAGGGATCGATCTTCTGATCCTTGACGAGATCCTGGGCGCCATCGCGACAGGTATGGTGGATGAGGCTGCAGTGACCGGTTTTCTAAAAACAAAACCAACCCGCCTTGAGGTCGTCCTGACGGGGCGCGACCCCTCAGGAGAGCTCTTGACGCACGCCGACTATGTATCCGAGGTAGTCATGCGAAAGCATCCCTTCGAATCGTCCGGGACGCCTGCCCGGCCGGGCATCGAGTATTAGCAGAGAGCAGGGTCATGCGTCATCTCAACGAAACAATCCTGATCGTCGATGCAGGAGGCAGTCTGGCCCGCACCCTTGTTCACGCCATCCGTGACCGGGAGGTCTACTGCGAGCTGGTTTCATCCCGGCGATTCCTGGAAGGCGATCACGGAGACCAGGATCAAATAAGGGGCTTGGTGGTGACAGGCAGGGCCGGAGAGATCAGTGACGACTTGAGAGAAAAACTCAATTCGGTTGGAACACCCGTCCTTGTGCTCGACCAGGAGTCCTTGGACGCGGGTAGGAATGAATCACTGGACCGGATTCTTGCAGAATTTTTGTTTGGCACCTGCGGATGCCAGGGTAACTGGACAGTCGACCGCTACATTGACGAAATGGTGGCGGAAATACGAGGGACAGTAGGAGGGAAAAAAGTCATCTGCGGCCTTTCGGGCGGTGTTGATTCCTCCGTCGCGGCCTTCCTGGTCCACCGCGCGGTTGGTGACCAGCTGACCGGTGTCTTTGTCGATCACGGCTTCATGCGCAAAGATGAGCCTGACATGGTCCGCCGGATGTTTTCCGATCAATACCAGATCCCCCTGGTCTTTGTTGACGCAACCGACCGTTTCCTCAAGGAAGTGGAGGATGTCCTGGATCCTGAAATAAAACGCAAGCGGATCGGCGAAACCTTCATCCGCGTTTTTGAAAGTGAGGCCAGGAAAATTGACGCATCCTACCTGGTTCAGGGCACCATCTACCCGGACGTGATTGAGAGCGGCGAGGACGGCCAGGTGGTAAAAAGTCATCACAATGTCGGCGGTCTCCCCGACCGCATACATTTCGAGGGTATAGTCGAGCCGCTTCGCTTTCTTTTCAAGGAAGAGGTCCGGGCTGTCGGCCGTGCCCTGGGCCTGCCCCCGGCCATGGTCGACCGCCAGCCCTTCCCGGGCCCGGGACTTGCCATCCGCTGTCTGGGTGGCATCACCAGGGAAAAACTCGATATGCTCCGTAAGGCAGACGCCATTTTCCGCGAAGAGATCGAAACCAAGGGATACCGTGATCAAGCCTCCCAGTATTTTGCGGTGATGACAGGCCTGCAGTCCGTCGGGGTAACCGACGGTGCCCGCACCTACGACTACACCATCGCTCTTCGGGCGGTCAAAACGGACGATTTCATGGCAGCGCTTCCGGTCGTCTTTCCCTGGGATTTTCTCCAGCACGTATCAATGCGCATTACCTCGGAGGTACCTCATGTCAGCCGGGTTGTCTATGAGCTGACGGGCAAGCCGCCGGCCACCATTGAGTGGGAATAATTTCAGGAGAGCCGCAAACCCTTGTAAATAGCGGGTTTGTGACACTTCACAGGCTAAAATGGCAACGTTTTGGCAACATATGAGTAGATTTTCCTTCCGTATGCGAACAACAGATATCTGTTATGTAGTGACCCTTGTCAAGTGACGAATTTCGTTAAATTTGGGTTAATCCGTTCTCTTTTGGCTGTGTCCTTTCTGTTGAGGGTAACTTCAAGGGTTTCGACTGAACCGTTCCGGCATTGGCCACTCTGTTATACGCGGATTTAGCTTTCGCCTTACCGCAGGTCAATGGTCCGCCGTGGGCCTTACAGTCTAAGGACGCGAATCACACCCAAGGTGTGTCAGCAAGGATATTTCGTAAATGGCCCTGACCTGGTCGTGTGCCCAAACCCTTGAAGATACCCTCATGGCTTACTTGCCTGCCTTCCTATTCCCTGTACGGTTTCTCAGGCCAGGATCAACTGGCCATCCGATTTTCCATATGGCCTGTCATCATCCCCCAGATAAAACAGGCCAATTCTCGTGCGACAGCCGCGATGGCAACATTGCGTTTCTTCCCTCCTAGAATCATCCGATAATACTTGCGGCGTAATCGCTCATTGGCCCGGTCCGCATAAGCGATCACCAGGGAACTTTGTCCTGCCTGTCGTGCTTTCAAGGCCTTGGACTTAAAGCCAATGGCCCCTCGACAGATGCCTTGGGCCGATTCGATCAAGGTGAGGCGAGCCTGGCTGTTCCCCGCCTTGGTGATGCCTTCCCGCCTGATACTCGTCCCGCTTGAGTATTCT
>JAAZGN010000207.1 GCA_012511185.1 Clostridiaceae bacterium | reverse complement strand
CGATGAATTCCCCAAAACTTTAGTGGGAAAGATTGATCTGAAAATCCTGGAAGAGCAGGAACGGCAAAAGCGCGAAACCGTTCAATAAGTCATGCGTGTAGCTGCCATCACCGCTGGCGGCGGATATAGTCCACAATTTCGTCAGGACTCCGTGCAAGACAGTCGGGAGAAAGGGCCTCCAGCTCCTCTGTGGGCCGGTAACCCCAGGTCACGGCGATGGTGTGCATGCCGGCCGCTCTGCCTGTCAATACATCCACATCGCTGTCGCCAATGAAAAATGAAGCGGGCGGATCCGCGCCAAGTGACCGCAGCATGTGAAAGGTCGACCGGGGATCGGGTTTCAGTGGCACAAAACGGCGGGCGCCGCGAACAGCCTCGAAGAGTCCGGAGGGAAAGGAATCAGCAATAACGCCGGGAGCAAGCTTGTCACTTTTATTGGTCATCACCCCCAGTTTGAGACCCATGTCCGCAACCTGGCCGAGCATTTCGCTGATTCCTTCAAAAGGCGCTGCCCGATGGTCTCTTTGTCTCGGAGCCAGTTCCCGATAGCGACGGTGGTCTTCATCAATCGTGGAGCGGCCCGTAACGCCCGCGGCGGCCATCAGCCGTTCAATCAGGATCCGGGACCCCAGACCCAGAAAGGTTCTTATTACATCCCTGTCGAAAGGCGGCAGCTTCAAGCAATCCAATATTTCATTACATGAAGTCATAATCGACGGCAGGGTGTCCAAGAGCGTTCCGTCAAGATCGAAAATAGCGGCACGGCCTGTTCTTCTATTGAAAAATACCATGTCTTCTCCTCATTGGTCATACTAAGAAGCGCCCGCTTCGCCAAGCGGGCGCTTATGGTGGACGATAAGAGATTCGAACTCTCGACCTCTGCGATGCGAACGCAGCGCTCTCCCAACTGAGCTAATCGCCCGGTTCACCTCCGGCCCATCGCCGGACGCCAAGTCATTCTATCATAAGCAAGCAGTTTGTCCAGTATATTAGTAATCGTAACTCAACCATAGATTCTCGCTGCAACCCAGTTGGTAAGCCGTACGGGCAGCAACTTGAAGAGGATAAGGACAAGCCGGTAGAAGAAGCCCAGTCCGTAAAGCGGCTTGGGGTTCTTCTTCCAGGCGATCCGGACCATCTTATCTGCGATGACCGCAGGATCCGCACCCTGGCGTTCGTCCGCTTCCATGCGGGCAACCGACTGTTCACAGCGTTCACCGTAGGCCGTTACGGGGCAGGCGTCCTTAACTCGTCTGTCAGGGAATGAGGTCGCCACATCACCGGGCATGACGGCAACTGCCTTGATCCCGAACGACTTCAACTCCGTATTGAGTGCAAGCGCCAGCATATTGAGGCTGGCTTTTGTGGCGGAATAGAAGCTTTGATAGGGAAGCGAGACCACAGCAGCGACGGAACTGGTCAGGATAATGCGGCCTTTATTTTTGCTTAAGAGGGGGATGCTGCGGCGGATCACCTCAATTGAAGAGAATAAATTGAGATCAAACTGGCGCATCACTTCTGATTTTGGTGTGTCAGCGATGGCTCCGGCAATTCCAAATCCTGCGTTGGAAAACACCGCATCCAGCGCATCCGTCCGAAGGGAGACAGCATCAAAGGCTTGGTCAAGGGAGCTTTCATCCGTAATATCGCAAGCCAGCTGATGAAGGGTTCCAGTTGCGTAAAACTCTTCTCTCGGAAGAAGTGTCCTCGACAAGCTGAATACCTCGCTTCCCCCACGAAGCAAACGG
>JAAZGN010000206.1 GCA_012511185.1 Clostridiaceae bacterium | reverse complement strand
GGTCGTAGTTGTAGCCCAGAACGTCGGCGGCGTCATAGACTGAAAATCCGCCCGTCTGGCTGTTGACGTTGGAGAGGTCCTCCATCTCAAAAATCGCCCGGACATCCATGGCCAGGCCCTTGACATTTTCCACCTGATAGTTGAAAAAGCGCGCGTCCCCCGGTGCCATGAGGGTCAGTGCTTCTTCTTTGACAGCGATCACATCGAATCCCAGGTCATCTGCATCGGCCTGATAGGTAAAGCCTTGATAATCGCTAAAATAGGCAAGGCTGACGGCCAGGGCGAAGATGAGCAGGGACGCCAGAATGATGACGATGTTCTTCCTGTTCTTTCGTTTCTTCATTATGTTTCCTCCAATTGTTTTTGTGCATAATGTTGATAATGCAAAAGTAATACCTGAACAAGTGTAACATATTACCTGGAATATGCAATAGTCTGAATTAATCCGATTCCAGCCTGGGCGCTTCTGGGTCTTCGGGCGACCCTTCCCGGATACATTCTAACTGCAAATCGTCTGAAAGCGCGTCCTGGTGTTTCTTATTTCTCCAGCTCATCAAGTAAGCTTCATCAAAGAAACGGTTATGTAAAAACTTTAAAAAGAAATAGAAAGCCAAAATGGAGACGAGTGTCACGGCAATGGACAGGCCGCCTGACATAAAAAGCTTGACAACCGGTCTCGTCCAGGCCCAGACGGCGATGATTTTATAGTCCACATTGGCAAAGGGGAGACGTTGATCGGGAAAATTGTGTGAAAGTTTCTGGGCATCGTCCGACCGGTTGTTGTCTCCCTTGGTCAGGATTTTCTTGTTCTCATAATCGATGTCAATAATCCTGTGGGTGATCATGACCTCACGGGCGGTAGGGCCGTACTTTTCATCGATCTCGTCAATGAAGCGGAAACTGATTATATCCCCTGCCTGCAAGTCGGAAGGGTCAACCGGTTCGCCAATGACCAGCATATGCCTGCTCATGGCGGGATACATGCTGTCCGTCAGGATTACGATGGGCTTTTTCCCGAAGATGGTTCCCTGACCGGTCGTGGCAAGGGAGATGCCGAAACTGACCAGGGATGCGACAAGGAATACAACCAGGCCATAGAAGACGAATGAAGACAGCACTTGATAGGTTCGGGTGTAGGCCTTTTTGAATTTTTCCACTACTCACGTCCTCTGAGGTCAATTAGAATGGAATATCCAGTGCATTATACAGAGTAAACCCTTGAAACACAATGGATACCGGAAGTCAGGAGAGCAGGAAGAAGTCTGCCATTGCACTGCCTTGCGCTCTTCCCAGGTTTCCTTGAACAGGATCAACCCTTATTCTCTGTCCTCTCCGCCCGGGGTCTCTTTTCCACCTGCTTGTGAGTAAAAAGATCGTTCTGGGCCTTCAGGTTCATGCTGCCCTCACGGACGTACTGGTTGGCCATCTGTTGTTTTTTGACCGATTTGAGCTTGCCCTTCATGCTGCTGACACCGATCAGGGCGATCAGGAGGGCAATGACCAGAGCGATGGCGGCGGCCGTCAGTCTTGACCCCAGGTCCGGTGATCCGGCTGCCTGGAGGATGAAAATTGTCAGGGTGTTAAATGTATTCATGTGTTCTCCTTAGCGCGCCAGAAGCTGGGAAATCGCCACCAGGATGACGGAGGCTATGCCGAATATCTTGAAGAACCAGGCCCAGTAGGCCTTCTTATCCAGAGGGAGATCCCCGACGAATTTCCCTGTCTGGCCACTCATGGCAAAAAGGTAGTTCTTGCCCTCCCAGCTGGTCGATAGAAGATAGACGGGGAGCAGGGCGTAGCGGACCCTGCTGTTGGTCAAGGCCACGTCCTCCCGATTGGGGGTCACGGTGTTGTAACCTTTTACCGTATTTCTGAAAGCCTGTTTGGCGCTCCGTTGGATGCGCTCATCGGCCCTCGGGTAGCAGCTTTCCGCGTCCACATCGTATTTGTTGGCGAAGTATCCGGCCAGGTAAGCGGTTTGGAAATCCACCGCCTCCTGCAGGTGGAAGGGCTCCAGGGATTCCATCAGGGTATCGTCAATGGCCTGGGAGCCATCCACGGGAACCCGGTCAAAGCCCAGGCCGCCTGACCGGTGGACACGGTAATGGGAGGTTTCGGTGTAATGGAAGTGGCTGTCACTCCAGCGCCTGACCTTGGTGGCGTCGTAATCGGCCCTGACATCCGCCTCTGCATCAAAGAGCCAGAAAGGCACGTAGACGCCCTTGACCTCGTCCAGATGGTTCTTATCCCGGAAGACCCCGGGCAGGAGTCTCTTGCCCTCGTAGTGCCTCTTGAGGGCCTCTTTGGCCTCTTCCCTGTTGAGCTTGAAGGGGATGACCAGGTCGGGCCTCAGTGTTCCTGAAAACTTGGAGGAGATGACCACCTGGTTGCCGCAAAAAGGACAGCTGGTGGAGCCCAGGCTTTCCTCGCCGATGATCTCACCACCGCAGGAGTTGCAGCTGTAAAGGGCCATGCCCTCTTCGCCGGCCTGCCACTGGTCACCCTCATAGGACCAGTCCGCGGACTCGGTTGCCTCTTCTTCCAGCAAGGCATCCATGGCCTCCAGTGCCTCGATGCTGACGACTGAATCACAATAGGGACAGACCATGTCCCGGGTGCCCGGCTCATAGTTGAGGGGGCCTGCGCAATTGGGGCATTTATATTCCATCAGTGCCATGTCTTTTTCCTCTCCTTTTGTTCCTTCTTGCGGAACATTTACAGCTTACAACAATTGACCCCGGCCTGTAAGCCCCCAACCTTGACCCTCGGCCAAAACCTGATATAATGTCTTCACGGCGAATTTTGTGGCAAAAAGAGCGGGGCTACCCGCTCTTTTCATCGTGAAGCCCGTCAGGTGAAAAATGAGTGATCATAAAACGAATAGAAGAACTATTTTGGAGAAGCTGATTCCCCTTGCTGATGGCATGGGCCTGGCCCTGCTGGATGTCCTATACGTCCATGAAGGCGGGCGGATGGTTCTGCGCCTGATTATCGACAAGCGGGGCGGTGTCGGGATCGAAGACTGTGAACGCTTGAGCACGGCGGCTGACCCCCTGATCTCCGATAAGCTGGGCCTGGATGACTTTGATGTCTTCGAAGTGTCATCGCCCGGACTGGACCGGCCCTTTAATACATTGGAAGACTGCCAGCGCCATGAGGGCGAATGGGTCCGTATCAGCCTGTACCGGGCAGTCGACGGCGGGAAGCGCTTCTTCGGCAAACTGATTGTCCGGGGGAAGCTGGTTGGAGTTGAGACGGAAAAAGGAGAGGAAATACTCTTTCCATTGGAGGAAGTTGCCCGCATTAAACGAGAAGTTGTCTTTTAGTCGACAGTGTAAGGAGCATACATGAACCAAGAATTTATCGAAGCGCTGAAAATGTTGGAAAAAGAGCGCGGCGTTGAAATGGAAACCCTGGTCGAAGCCATCGAGGACGCCCTGGTTGCGGCTTATCGCCGCGAGTTTGAGATCCGGTCGAAAGACCGTGAAAAGGGTCGCGAGCGCGAAGGTCTGCCGGTTCAGGAAGCGGAGCCCAAGCCGGTCGAAAATGACGGCATCACGGCCCACATAGACCGGCGTACCGGTGAGATGCGGGTCTACCAGCCCATGACCGTGGTCGAACAGGTTTGCGACCCCAACAGCGAACTGTCACTGGACCAGGCC
>JAAZGN010000233.1 GCA_012511185.1 Clostridiaceae bacterium | reverse complement strand
TAATACCGAGGAGAAGTGGGTCCATGAATAATGAACTAGAAATATCGGACTTAATGAATGAATTGGAGGGCCTATCAAGAAGCCAAATTTTATGGCTGAAAAGAATTGTGGACCAGTTCAAGAAACCGTATAAATTTGAAAGAAATGTCGGGTCAGATATTATAGATGATTTCTTTTTGGAGCACTTCGGGACATCTTTACTTGTACACCATTGCATTTCGGATGAGCCATTCTCCAAAGATAAATTTGAATATCTGATGGTGACCATTTCACGGATGAATGGTTTAGATGCCGAATTATCTGCTAAAGGGCTGAGAGGTCCGGACATTACCATCGACAATACCAGGTACTCTTTGAAAACCGAGGCTTCTCGATACATAAAAACTGAAAAAGTTCATATATCTAAGTTCATGGAACTCGGTAAGGGGCGATGGGTAGATGAAGGTGATCTTATTGATCTCAGGAATCAGTATCTACTATTGTTGAATGAGTTCGATCGTTTACTAACACTTCGCACCTTATCCAAGCCACCAAATGACTGGCACTATGAGTTGGTGGAGATTCCAAAAAGCATACTTTCAGAAGCCGAATTTGGTACATTAGAAATGAAACATGATAGTAAGCAGAATCCAAAACCAGGCTACTGCCACGTTCATAATGAAAACAACGAGTTGAAATACCATTTATATTTTGATGGAGGGTCAGAACGGAAACTGCAAGTGAACCATTTAGACAAAAAATATTGTATAGTTCATGCCAACTGGTATATTGCTCGATAGTCTAATATAACTGCAGTCCAATCGTAGCCTTTCCATTTGCTGGTCGCCACCTCCGCAGGCCCGGGGCAGGGGCTCGTCATGGTGCCCCGGACATTTGTAAACCCCATCGGCTATTACCGGTGAGGTTTATGACGCTCCTAATGTTTCTTCACCTTGCGACTCCGGTAATCAGCCTCGATGCCCGCTCTCCAATCCTGGCTGATGTCCTTTTGGCCCCGTATCTGGGTCACCGCCTCACTCGCCGCAATAAAGTTTCACATCGGTCCCGACGCTGTTGGCATGCCCTGTCCCACGCGCCCCCTCCCAAAACGTCGCCCCCATATATTGACTAAATTCTATGTTTGTTTCCATTTTCCTGCCTGTTGCCTTCCCATTTATCCAATAACCCCTTCTTGTTTCGTTATCAGAACAATTGTTCGCATGTGTGATATAATATTAATGTAGACAACCTTAACAAACCCAGAAAGGACGGTGATTCCCACGCGTGTGGAGGAGATTCATGACCGGCTGGCGGCGTTCTTCCCGGCATATACCGACCAGGGCAGCATGACCCGGCTTATCTATGGCAACCCGGAGCCTGATCAGGAGGTTGGCGGCACCGACCGGCGCCAGGTGGAAAACGTCAAACGGGCTTTGGCCCGCTGCTATGCGGTGGACCTGCCGGCCCAGGCCCGGCTGCTGCGGGACCAGTATTCCCGGGGCCTGCCGCTTCACTTCTACCTGTCCGACGGGAGGGTTTTCGTCCCCTTCAAGCTCCGGGAGCTCCGGGTCCAAGGCGATGCCTCCTATGGATATGTGGACCTGGACCAGATCCAACGCCTGTTGCCCGGGCAGCCTGCCCGGGCGCTGCTCCGGTCCGGGACCTGCCTGCCGGTCTGCAGCAACATTCAAACCGCCCGCCTCTCCATGTTTTTCGCCATGGAGATCAAGTCCGACCTGGTCCCGCCGCCTGATAC
>JAAZGN010000205.1 GCA_012511185.1 Clostridiaceae bacterium | reverse complement strand
CCATTTGGAACCAGGAACGGCGGGCTTTGGGCATGGATGATACAGAGAGCCATGACACCATGCGGGGGATCCGGGTGGCGGTTGAAGCCATAAGGCGGCATCTGTTGGCAAAAGGGTCAGTGAACCGCCCTGAATATCTTTAAGCTGACCGCACGACCTCACCGTTTTTAATCACGGTCCCGACCAGGTTCATGCCGAAGTGGTAGGACAGATGTCCATGGTTGGGGCAAGCGAGCAGGAGGATATCCGCTTTCTTGCCCGCTTCCAGCGAGCCCCTGCTTTCAGCAAGACCGATGGAGGCGGCCGCGTTGAGGGTGACCGCAGTCAGGGCCTCTTCAACCGTCAGGCTCATGTAGATGGTCGCGAGGGCGATCATGAGGGAAATGGACTGGGAATAGCAGCTGCCGGGGATGAGGTCGGTGCCCAGGGCGACAGCCAGACCCTGGTCAATCATGAAACGTCCCCTGGCGTAGGGTTCCTTCAGACTAAAGGCGGTCAAGGGAAGCAGGGTCGCGATGACGCCGGCGTCCCGCATGGCAAGCAGGTCCTGGTCGGAAGCTTTGAGCAGGTGATCGGCGCTGGTGATTTTTAGTTTGGCCGCAAGGCCCGCGCCGCCCAGGGGGACGATCTCATCAGCGTGCATCTTCAGCTCGAAACCGCGCTCGCGGGCGGCAAGCAGGAGCCTTTCCGAATCGTCCAGCTCGAATACAT
Source organism: Clostridiaceae bacterium (assembly GCA_012511185.1). Classification (GTDB taxonomy): domain Bacteria; phylum Bacillota; class Clostridia; order Saccharofermentanales; family DTU023; genus UBA4923. The sequence goes on along the minus strand of JAAZGN010000205.1, from coordinate 7,730 downwards.
TTTTCTCAGTGAAAATATCACAAAAATCAGCCCGTCCCTCTGCCATGGGAAGACCATCTTCAATCAGGTAATCGATGTAATCACCTGACCTGCCTTTGAATCGTGGCGGGATGGCATGTGCTCCCATGTAGGTCTTTATTACATCAACCGGATGGTTGCGGTCCAGTCTCTCCATGACCCGGAGCATCTTGTCTTCTGTTTGCGTGTCCTCGCCATAGCCGGTTTTCCCTTCCACGGTTGTGATACCGAGGTCCAGCATCCGTTCAAGCCGCTGCCAGCCGGACCCATATAGCTCATCTTCGGAGGCCTCCCGTGTCGCCCGGTTGGTCGAGGTGATACCCCCACCCGCTTCCATGATCTCCATGTAGGAAGCGCCCTGAAGCCGCATATTGAACTCATTGTCCCGGTATCCCCCGAAAACAAAATGGGTATGGGGGTCGACGTAACCGGGGATGACCGTTTGGCCCGAGGCGTCAATGCGCATGATCGCACGGCCTGCCGGCAAGGATTGTTCGATCCAGGCATGGGCCTTTTCTGTTGTTCCGACAAAAAGGATGGTGTCTTCCTTCCAGATCACGGAACCATCGGGGATGACCAAGAGATCTTTCATCCCGGATCCCTGCTTTGCCTTCTTGCCCAAGGGTGTTGCCAGCTCTGCCGCGTTCTCAATCATGGAGTAATTCATGTCAGTCTCCTCGAAGCGCCTTTTTGCGGCGCAGATGAAGCTCTTCCACCAAGCGATCGTTATCCCGGGCCGAAACCAGGTACATTCCTCCGCTGTACAGTTCGATCGCGACCCGGTCAAGGGAGGTCGCTGTCGACGAGATGGGGTTCCGGGTTCGGGTGATGGACCGGATCTCGAAGTAAGGGATCCGCTTGGTCAAAGGGCCGAAGCGGAGCTCCAGCCTGTCTTCGCCCAGGGACAGATCATTTCGGAATTGAATGGATAAGACAAAGAGGGAAACAATCACCATGAGGCCGGCACTGATCGCTGAAACAGCGCCCGGTTCCATGATCAGGGCGTAGAGGGTAAAAGCACAGGCGACCCACAGAGCGGTCAGCACCAGGTACCACCAAAAAGCGCGTTTGCCCGGAAAATTCATTGGTTCCTTCTTGCCTTCAAGTGGTCATAGACTTTGTTCAGGCGCTCCAGGGCTGCCAAGAGAACCTTGCGCGGGCAGGCCAGGTTGATCCGTTCGAAACCCTGACCGCCCTCGCCAAAGATGTATCCTTCATCCAGGTAGAGCTGTTGATCGATCATGTGCTGCTCAAGTATTTGGTGATCGTTGCAGACGGCGCCGAAATCGAGCCATGCCAGATAGGTGCCCTCCAAGTCAAAGACGGTGATCTCAGGCATCCTTGCTTCAACAAAGGTTTTCAGTGCCAGGAAATTGTTATAAATGTAGGCCAGCATGGCCTCATACCATTCGTCACACTGGGTGTAGGAAGCTTCAGCGGCGGCGAAACCAAAGGTGCTGTGCGTACTTACCCCGTCCGTTCGGACGCGGCAGCTGAAAGCTTCCCGGTGGCCGGGGTCCTCGACCAGAATACTCGCAAGGTTGAGACCGGCAAGTGAGAAGGTCTTGCTGGCGGAAAGGGCGACCAGGTGACGGGTTCCATGGAGTCGGGCGACCTGGCTGAAGCCCGTGTGCCTGCGCTTGAAAGTGAAATCACAGTGGATTTCATCCGAGATGACGAAAACATCTAGCGCGGCGGCGATCTGCGCTATCTTATCGAGCTCCTCCCTGTCCCAGACCCGGCTGACCGGATTGTGGGGGCTGCAAAGAATGAAGAGCCTGGCTTCTTTCATCTTTTTCCCGAAGTCATCGAAGTCGATCTGGTAGCGGCCATCCCGGATGATCAGCTGATTGGTCAGCAGCTCCCTTTCATTCTGTTCAATGGCGCGAAAGAAAGGGTAGTAGACCGGTGTCTGGATCAGGATCTTGTCACCCGGCTCAGTGAAGGCGCGCACGGCGGAATAAACAGCCTGTACGACGCCGGTCGTCGTTACGATCCATTCCTTTTTTACCGGGAAATCGTGGCGGAGGCTGTACCAGCGGTTGACAGCTTCGTAGTATTGGTCACGGGGGCCGGTGTATCCCCACACACCCTCTTGCGCCAGTTCCTTCAATCTTTCCCGGATGCTGCCAGGACTTCTGAACTCCATATCAGCGACCGAAAGGGGGATGATGCACTGTCCGGGATCCAAGGGCCCGGGTGCGAAATTCCATTTCATGGATCCGGTGTTTCTGCGGTCAATTACTTCATCAAAATTCATTCATTTTCCTCTGTTGAATCAAGTCAATCGTCCAGTAGCCAATGCTCAATGATCTTGGTGTCGTCGAAGCCGTGAAGTCCCAGATAGTACTCCAGCGAACCGGTCAGGGCGGAAAGCGGCGTCAGGCCGACGATCTCGCTTCCGATGACAGGAACCCCGTAGCGGGCCGCCTCCATGCGGACGGTTTCAAAGACACGGTAGATCGGGTTCTTGCGAAAATCGGTGATGTTCATGGTCACCTGGACAATGCCCTTGTCCTTGAGCTCAACCCCGCCGGCCTTGATGAATTGAAAGCCACCACCCGATTGGCGGATGGCGCGGGCGATCTTGTTGGCGATTTCCAGCTTGTCCGTTCCAAGATCGATGTTGTAGGCGATCAGCGGAAAGCGCGCCCCGACGGCAGTCACTCCGGCGGTCGGATGGATCTTGCGTTCACCGAAGTCAGGTTCCCACCCGGGGAGTAGCAACTTGTCAGCCATGCCCTCGAACTGACCCCGCCGGATATTGGCCAGGTTGCCCCTGTCTGGTGAAGATGCCGAATCCTCGTAGAGAAAAACAGGGATCCCGAAGCGTTCGTTGATGGAACGGGCCAGTTCTTTGGACAGTTCCACCGTCTCCTCGACCGTCATATTGCGGATGGGGATCAGGGGGACCACATCGGTCGCACCCATCCGGAGGTGTTCACCCTGGTGCCGGTTGAGATCAATCGTGCCGGTGGCGGCGCCGACCGCGTCCAGGATGGCTTCCTTCACCGCTTGCGGATCGCCCAAAACGGTCACCACCAAGCGGTTGTAATCGGTATCGCCCTCGTAGTTGACCAGCTGGACACCTTCCCGGTCTTTCAAAGGCGCGACGATCTTTTCGATGATATCCCTGTTGCGCCCCTCACTGAAATTGGGGACGCATTCTACGATTTTTCTGCCTTCAGCCATGCCATCACCCCTCCTCGAGTATCCGCCCGACCAGCTCGTCGTCCGCGATATAGGGCAGGGTCAGGCAGTCCTTGCCTTCCATTAAGCGGTTGTATTCCCTTGCCGTTTCAATGGCGTGCTCGTTTCGCGCCCAGGCCCGGCGCGCGACACCGGCCATGACATCCCAGAGAACAGCGTCGTGAAGTACCCGGTCAATCCGCTCCGACCCGTCCAGGACGCAACCAAAGCCACCGTTGATGGCCTTGCCGATCCCTGTCCCCCCGCCGTTATGGAGGGCGCACAAACTCATGCCGCGCGCCGCGTTGCCGGCGAAGACCGAGGTAGCCATATCGGCCGTGACATTACTGCCGTCATAGATATTGGACGTTTCGCGAAAAGGCGAATCCGTGCCGCCTGTGTCGTGATGATCGCGGCCGATCATGACGGGTCCGATCTTCCCTTCCCGCACGAGTTCATTCATCTTCAAAGCGATGGTCATGCGACCCATGGCATCGCTGTACAGGATGCGGGCTTTGGTTCCGACGACCAGTTTGTTTTTTTCTGCGTCCCGGATCCAGTTGTAATTATCGCGGTCCTGGTAACGCCTTTGGGGATTAATGCATGACATGGCCGCCTGGTCCGTAAGGTGGAGATCCTCGTCCCTGCCGGACAGGCAAACCCAGCGGAAAGGACCATAGCCGTAGTCAAAGAGCAGAGGACCCATAATGTCCTCCACGTAGGAGGGCCAGATGAAACCATCACGGTCGTTCTCGCCGTTCTTCGAAATATCCTTGATCCCGGCGTCAAATACCGCTTTCATGAAAGAGTTGCCGTAGTCAAAAAAGTAAGTGCCGCTGGCCGTGAGCTTCTTAATTGCCCGGTAATGGGCGGCCAGCGAGCGGTCGACTTCTTCCTTGAATCGCGCGGGATTATCCGTCAGCATGGCGGTCCGCTGGTCATAGGTCAAACCCTGCGGGCAGTAGCCCCCTGTGTAGGGTTCGTGGCAGGAGGTCTGGTCTGATAAGAGTTCGATGGGAATCTTGTTGTCGATGGCAAATTCAAGCAAATCAACAATGTTGCCGTAATAAGCCACGGCCAAGGCTTCCTTTTTTGCCATTGTCTCGGCGGCAATTGAAAAAGCAGCTTCGCACGACCCGGCGATGACATCAACCCAGCCCTGGTCGTGCCGCGTCTTGATGCGAGAGGGATCGACTTCAGCGACAATGGCGACGCCTCCGGCGATCTTGCAGGCCTTGCCCTGGGCACCCGACATGCCGCCCAGTCCTGAGCTGACAAACAGATGGCCGGCAAGGTTCCCTTCCTTGGGGATGCCCAATTGTTGCCTGCCGGCATTGAGCAGGGTGTTGTAGGTGCCGTGAACGATGCCCTGAGGTCCGATGTACATCCAGCCGCCCGCGGTCATCTGGCCGTAGCTTGACACGCCCATGGCGGACGCGCGGTTATAATCAACGGGATTGTCGTATTGGCCGATCATCAGTCCGTTGGTCAGGATTATGCGCGGGGCTGAGCGCGGACTGTGGAAAAGGCCGACCGGGTGGCCTGAAAAAAGGACCAGGGTCTGTTCATCGGTCAGTATTTCCAGATACTGCTTGATGAGCCGGTACTGCTTCCAGTTTTGACAGACAGCGCCTGTTTCACCGTAAGTGATCAGCTCGTAGGGGTAAAGTGCCACCTCAAAGTCCAGGTTGTTGTCGATCATAACCTGGAAGGCCTTGCCTTCAATGCAGTTTCCCTTGTATTCCTGGATTGGCTTTCCATACAGGCGGCCGGAAGGCCGGTAAAGGTAGCCGTAGATCTTTCCGTGCTCATGGAGCTCTTTCGCGAACTCAGCAGCCATGATTTCATGGTGTTGGGTCGGAATATAGCGCAGGGCATTCTTCAAGGCAGTCTTGCGTTCATTTTCGGAAAGCTTGGCCTCGCGTCGCGGCGCCCGCCGGATTCCCGCTTCAAAAACAGGTTGGGGCGGCAGTGGGCCGTCGAGTGAAACAGGTCGACAGGGTTCAGTGGTGTAGCTATCCATGGGAACCTCCTCTCGTAATCGGACCTTCGTCTAAAGTATACTATCGAATAGATGATCGGTCAGCGAGGAGGGAGTTACATTGAGTTGGTCAATTGGCATCGACTTGGGCGGAACGAACATAGCGATTGGTCTTGTGGACGGCAGTTGCAAGATTGTCGACCGGGAAATCGCCAAAACCCGGGCACCAAGATCTGCGGAGTCCCTGGTGGAAACCATGGCCCTGAGTGTCCGCGAGCTGCTGGAAAGAAATCTGCTCGATCTGTCCGATCTTGATGCCATGGGGATCGGTTTACCCGGCCTTGTCGACCAAAAGACGGGCCTGATGATTGAAGCTCCCAATTTACACCTTGATCATATTGACTTCATCTCACTTATGGGTCGCCACTTTCCCCAAACAAGGATAAGGGTCGGCAACGACGGAGACTGTGCTGTGTGGGGGGAATATCTGGCCGGTGAGGCGAGCTCCTTTGAGAGTGCACTCCTGCTTACCTTAGGTACGGGGCTTGGCGGGGGCTTCGTCTGCGAAGGCCGGATATTCCGGGGCGCGACCGGATTGGGTATCGAGCCGGGGCACATAGCGATTGAAGCGGAAGGCGGACCGCTTTGTACCTGTGGCAGGAGGGGCTGCCTTGAAATGTATGTCTCGATCCGGGGCTTGAACCGGCTCATTCAAGAGGGCCTGCAGGGGGATCTGCCGTCATCGTTGCGTTACTCGATCAAGAAGGATAATCCCTCGGGCAATATCAAAGCCTTTTTTGACAGTGTCCGGTCGCATGATCTCCCGGCTCTGCAGATCCTGGATCGTTATACTGGCTTCATGGCCGCGGGGATCCGAACGCTGACCCTGCTCTACCGGCCGCACATTATTCTTTTTGGTGGCGGGATCAGCCAGGCGGGCAGTATACTTCTGGAATCGCTTCGCAAAGCCCTTGATTCTTCAAAGTCAGGCGACTATATCCTGTCCCTGCCCCCCGTCGCGATCAGCCGGCTCGGCAACGACGCGGGGATCATCGGTGCCGCCATGTTGCATAGGGAAGGCACGTCCGTCAGATAACTCAGCGACTTGTATTGGAATATAATTCGATTATAATAATTCCACTGGGATTTGATCCTTTTCTTACGGTGATCAGAAAGCGTTGAATGGTTATGGACTCCTTACTTGATGCCCTCGAAACGGCTTTAATGGAAAAGAAAGATACGGTGCTCGCGACTGTTACGGCAAGTTCCGGTGCGACCCCAAGGGGGGAAGGGGCGCGGATGCTGGTCGGCCCCGAGGGCCGTCTTGCGGGAACAGTCGGCGGCGGTGCGGTTGAACTCCACTCTCTTACCATCGCCCGGGAGGCGATACGGGACCGGCGCTCCGACATCCATCACTTCTTCCTCTCCAAGAACCAGATCGAGGATATTGGCATGATCTGTGGCGGCAACGCGACGGTTCACTACCTCTTCCTGCCTGGTGATGACCAGGAGCTTCTCCGTGTCGTCAAAGCGGCCCGTCAAGCCATTGCAAAGCGTCAGCCCAGCTGGTTGCTTACCGACATCAGTGACAAGGACCAACTCGGGCTGGCTTTATTCACGGCACCGGAAGGAGTCAATCCGGCCGATCCCGATTTTTCCGTGGAAGGCTGGCAGTTTATAGGTTTTCCGAAGGAAGATGCCTGCACGCGAACCATGCTGGCCGATCCCCGCCTGCTCTGCCAACGGGGCAGGGCCTTTGAAGTATGCGGCCACCAGTTTTACGTCGAAGAACTGGTTGTGCCGGGTGTCGTTTACATTTTCGGTGGCGGCCACGTCGGCCAGGCGCTGACACCTGTACTGGCCAAGGTGCACTTTGCGGTCGTCGTCCTCGATGACCGGGAGGAGTTCACCGATCCCGCTCTTTTTCCGGGTGCCTACGATGTCAAATTATGTGATTTGGGGGACATCGGCAAAGCGGTGACCATCGGTCCGGAAGACTATGTTTGCATCATGACCCGGGGTCACAGCAACGACCTCGATGTGGAGGACCAGGTCTTAAGGACCCCGGCGCGTTACATCGGGGTGATTGGCAGCCGGCATAAGACGAAAACAATTGATGGCCTTTTGATGGAGCGCGGCCACAGTAAGGAAGCGCTGGAACGGGCTGTTACTCCCATCGGACTCGACATTGGGGGCGAGACGCCCGAAGAGATCGCCATCAGCATCGCGGCGCAGATGATCGCTGTGCGGGCCGGCAAAATGGATGCCCGAAGAAAGCCCTAGTCTGTGGGTCACCCCTTGAGCGAAGCGGCGGTCATGAGAGAAAACTTTTCCTACCCGGCCAGGGAGCGGGATCTTTTGGCCTATGTCCGGGCGCGGTTGACCGATGACAAAGGGCGTAAGACCGCCAATTTGCTCTTGACCGGCGCCATCGGTTCAGGCAAGTCAACCTTCGTCCAGCATCTGATTGATGATCTGGGCGCCGACCCGTCCGGCTATATGACCATCCGTCACGTGGATGCCGACGAGAAGCGGATCGGCT